>JBJUHT010000019.1:0-6195 GCA_046070105.1 Dolichospermum sp. | reverse complement strand
ATTACCCATTACCCATTACCTTCTAACTTAAAGACTCTAGATAGTCGCGGACAAGGTTACGGCGCTTAGGTTGACGAAGTTTCTGCAAAGCCTTTGATTCAATTTGTCTCACTCTTTCTCGTGATAGGTCAAGAGCCCGGCCAATTTCTGATAAAGAGTAAGAATGACCATCGGACAAGCCGAAGCGCATAGAAACAACATCACGCTCCCGGTCGGTTAAATCGTCCAGAAGACTATACAAATCTTTATGTAAAGACTCCCGCATTAAGGTTTCTTCAGGCGTAATGTTATCAGTTTCTAGCAATTCCCCCAATTCAGTATCCTTATCTTTTCCTACCTTGGTTTCTAAAGACACAGAACGAGGAACTCTCAATAACACTTCCCGGACTTGGTCAGGTGTCATATCTAACTCAATTGCCAGGTCTTCTAAAGTAGGTGTGCGACCTTTGTCTTGGGCAATTTTCCGTTGCGCCTTTTTAATTTTGTTCAGTTTTTCGGTAATATGGACAGGAAGGCGAATGGTACGACTAGAAGTAGCGATCGCTCTGGTAATTCCTTGACGAATCCACCAATAAGCATAGGTACTAAAACGATAACCCTTAGTGGGGTCAAATTTCTCAACGGCTCGTTCTAAACCTAAAGTCCCTTCTTGAACTAAGTCTAACAATTCCAAACCACGATTTTGATATTTTTTAGCCACAGATACCACCAAACGCAAATTCGCTTTAATCATCTGGGCTTTAGCTTGTAGTCCTTGACTTTGAATTTGCTCTAGTTCTTCCACGGTTAACTGAGCGATTTCTGCCCAGCGTCTCTTACCATTTGCTAAAGTGGGTTTGAGATCAGATAAATTTATCCCCGCAGTGGCCGCCCACCGTTCTAAAGAAGGGCGGTGTCCTAACTCCGAAGCCAAACGCTCCTGTACCTCAATTAATCGCAAATAAGGGATAATGATCGCATCTCCCTCCTGGGCTGCTAAACTCAGCATTACTCGCAACCGTAAGTTTCGCTGTATTTTTTGAGCTTCGGAAACTTCTTCATCTTTTCCTAATAACCGGACTCGACCGATTTCTTGTAAATAGAGACGAACTAGGTCCGTACTACTACGGTTAACTTGAGCCGGTAAATCAGATTCAACTACGGGGATATCTAAATCTGGTAAATCATCCAGAGATAAATCACTTTCATCATCACTGAATTGAGTATCCAAAGGCACACTTCTATTTTCCTGATTGTATTCGGTATTTTTATAAACGGATGTTGCTGGCATAATATCTCAAGTTGCTCCAGGTAACAATAAATTAAGGGCAGTTAAAATTACGATCAAATCAACGTTCGATGTACAGTTAAGCTGTTACGCACCTGAATTGTATAATCCTAAAATGGTTAAATCTTGTGGGGTGGGCATCTTGCCCGCCAGACTTATACAAATTAAATACATAACAGCTTAGTAGCAAAACTTTTTACTAGTGTCAGTAGGCATAAAGGAAGAAAACTTAATTTATCAGCTTTTGCACCTTTTTTTAACTTGATAGTTATTTTGGCCGCACTCCACTACTGCAAAAGGGTATATTTTAACGATTTTTTTGAGTCCAATTTTCAATTAGCAGTCATCTACTAGTCAGAATTACTATTTTTAGACATATTTACAGTTATTTTTATAACTGAATCATAAGTCCAAAAATATACTTCTGACCTGATGTTTATAAACTACATGGTCATATTTACATCATTCGCAACGTAATTTCCTGACAATTTGGCAAATTCTTTCAGGAACTGAGGGCAGTAATTAATTACTTTATATTCAATACCTGAATCCGTAAGCATTTTATCCTTACTTACCACATTTGTTCTGTGGGAAAATCATCAAATTCCGGCTTAATATCTCGTAACATAAGTTGATCTAATGCTTGTTGAGGTGTAATTTCTCCTTCCAGTAGTTGATAAACTTGTTCACTAATAGGAATAGCAATACTTCGTTGTTGTGCAATTGCCATTAATACCCGACAAGTGTTTACACCTTCCGCTATTCCAGGAAGACCTGCTAAAATTTCTTTGAGCGTTTTTCCATGAGCTAACTGATAACCAAGTTGATAATTCCGACTTAAAGGGCTGTTACAAGTAGCTAGTAAGTCTCCTAGACCGGATAAACCATAAAATGTTTCCGTTTTCGCGCCTAAATTCCTACCAATTCGCACTATTTCGGTTAAGCCACGGGTGACTAAAGCCGCTTTAGCATTTGTTCCTAAGTTTAGCCCATCACATACACCAGCAGCGATCGCTATTACATTTTTCAGCGTTCCTCCTAATTCTACTCCCACAGGGTCAGGATTAGTATAAACACGAAAACGACTGGAAGAAAATACTGATTGTACTTTTTGGGCGGCATTGATATTTTTACTAGCTACTACGGTTGCTGCTGGTAATTCCCGGAGAATTTCCTGGGATAAATTCGGACCTGATAAAACAACAACAGGATGATTAGGAAAAATTTCTTGCCAAATTTGCGAAGGTGTGTATGTTGTTTTGGGTTCTAATCCTTTAGTTGCGGTGACAAAGATTGTCTCTGGAGACACAGTAGAAGATTGTACCATAGAAGCTACATCTCTTACCCCTTGCATAGAAATAGCTGATAAGACTATGTGGGCATTTTCCAGTACACTGACTAAGGATTGTGATTCCTGGCGTGACCATAAATACACCTCATTACCATTAATTGCTGCTAATTTGGCCAGGGCTGTACCCCAAGCACCAGCACCAAGAATCACGACAGATTTTAAATTTTGGATTTTGGATTTTGGATTTTGGATTTTGGAATTGGTCATTAGGGTAAAATAACAACAGATTTTAAATTTTGGATTTTGGATTTTGGATGTTGGAATTGGTCATTAGGGTAAAATAACAACAGACAACTGACTATCTGGGGTAACGTTTCATTAATTCTCTGACTTGTTCTGCATGATAGGAGCTTCTTGTCAATGGTGAAGAAACAACTTGTAAAAATCCTAATTCTTCTCCAAAAGCTTGCCAGGCTGCAAACTGGGTTGGTGTAATAAAATCAGATACTTGCAAGTGTTTTTGAGTAGGTTGGAGATATTGTCCAATTGTCAAAATATCACAATCTACCCTTCTGAGGTCTTCCATAACTTGACGCACTTCTGAGTCTGTTTCACCTAAACCAACCATAATACCAGATTTTGTGTAAGTTTTAGGAGAAATTTGCCGCGAGCGTTGTAATAATTCCATTGTCCGCTCATAATTACCTTGGGGACGCACACGACGATATAAACGAGAAATAGTTTCTGTATTGTGGTTCAGTACCTCTGGTTGAGCTTGGAGAATTATCTCTAAAGCTTGCCAATTTCCGCATAAATCAGGAATTAATACTTCTATGGTCGTATTAGGCGAAATATCATGAATACCGTGAATACATTTAACAAATTGAGATGCACCACCATCTGGTAAATCATCTCTATTTACGGAAGTAATCACGACATGATTAAGCTGCATTCGACGAACCGCTTCTGCTAGTCTTATAGGTTCGCTGGGATCTAAGGGTTGGGGTTTTTTCTCAAAGTCAATATCACAGTAAGGACAAGCTCTAGTGCAAGCTGGCCCCATAATTAAAAATGTCGCAGTACCAGCATTGAAGCATTCACCAATGTTAGGACAAGAAGCTTCTTCACAAACCGTATTCAGGGCTAAATCCCGCAAAATCTCTTTAACATTACCAACACGTTGTTCATGAGGTGCTTTTACCCGCAACCAGTCTGGTTTTACAGTCACAGTCTACTTTTACCATTTTAGTTATACAAATCTTATCCTAAGCTATTACACAACTAAATCCAATCATCCTGATCTTGTTTTTTGTGGTGTCGGCATCTTGCCCGCAAAAGTTATACAACAATAGTAGATGAAATATTTGTAATTTTTTAGTGATTATGATATTATATATTTAAGTTACCGTTTTCATGGCGGGATGTAGCGCAGCTTGGTAGCGCACTTCGTTCGGGACGAAGGGGCCGCTGGTTCGAATCCAGTCATCCCGATTTGTATTGGTTTGGTGGACTTGGTAGCAATGTTATGGCAGTTTACAAATTTCTGAAAATATTCACCCTTGGCTGCTGTAAGCTGTTTGCGCTACTTTTCTATATCCTCGCGCATGGTGTCAGGTAAGGAAATATTCATACTTTTCATGAGGTGATTTATAGAATAATCTAACATCATTTGATATAATGTAGAAAAATCATCACATCATCATAAAAACTATGTCACAGACTGGATTAAATCTATTCATTCCGATGGAGTTACTAATTAACTCTTTAAATGCACTAAGTTTATCAGAAAAACAGCAACATTGGCCGATTCTTGATAATGCTATTGCTAAAGATGAAGAAATTAAAAAAGAAATTCAATTAGTAAATGATGAATATACAAATAAATGGTAATTATCACAAATTTACAAGAATATGTTTGTGTGGAAGCACCTGAAGTTCAAAATAGCAAATTTTCAAAAGGATAAGTTTGTTTCCAACGATAGGTGTTAAAGTCACGCTGATCTACTGAAAAAATGCGTCCATCTCCTAAATCTTCTGCTAAAATTACTAAGGAAGCATCAGCTAAATCCATTGGTAAATTAGCATATTTTTCCATTAATTGAATAATGCGCGGAGTATGATGAGGTTCTAAATTAAAAACTGTAAATAATTCCTGTTCCAGACTGTTTAGAAAAGTAATTTGTGCTTGAACTCCTTTGCGAGTTAGCAAAAGATAACAGGTTTCTGTGACAACACACCATGTTGTAATTAATGGTTCATTGTATTTTTTTAAAGTCTGTTTTGCTCTTTCGTGGTAGGTGTCTTTTTGGTCAATAAGAGCTAACCAAAATCCTGTATCAACTATGATCATATTTATTGAGTAATGTATTAGCTAAAACTTCTTTATATGTGGTTGATAAATTTTCCTCCACAGCACAACAACCAATTAAGCCAATTTCATCAAATTTTTCATAGATGGTTTTTTCTTGATGATGATTTTCTGGTTGTGGATAATGTTTTTTTAGTAGTTGAATAAAATCAATGAGTAAGATTTGCGCTTCTTCTGGTAAGCTGTGAATTTCTTGAGATATTTCTGCAAGGTTGATATCCATAACTATTGCCTTTTTGGAATTATGTTATTACTATTATACTTTACCATATTTTTTAAATACATAAAGATAGCCTTTTATAGCATCTTTGATATTTGTAATTATTTCATCTAAGGTTTGACCTTGACTGACACAACCAGGAAGTTCTGGTACTTCAGCAATGTAACCTTGGTATTCTGCATCATAGGTGAATATTACTTGAAATTTCATAGCAATTTTTTTGGAGGTCTTTTTTTAATTTAATACATCACAGCTAATTTGTACCTTGATGTTTGTTAGTTTTTTGATTAATTCTTTCCCGCACTATTTGACGAATATCTTCCCAGTAAGGAAATATTCATACTTTTCATAATGTGATTTCTTATATCTACTTGTTTATATTATGGCGGTTTTTGTCATGTTCTGTTATTGATGAAAAAACTATTTGTGATGGTTGGGTGGTTTGGGTAATGTTGGGTTTTCTTGCATTAACCCAACATACTCACTAGACATTTGGTGGTAATTAAATGTGCGTCCTTTAAAACCCTTGTAGAGACGTTGCATGCAACGTCTCTACATTAATTTTCACCACAGGTCTACTAAATACAAATACAGCACTTACCGATGTTATGAGGTACAAAGTCACCCCACCCCCAACCCCCTCCCCGCTCTTCGAGAGGGGGCTTAATATGTACCTCATAAGAGCGGAAACCCCTGTAATTATTTAATGGTCAATTGTGTAATACTTTCAGGTAAATTGACTTTCAAATAATCAGCGATAAACTCGCCATATTTTTTCTTGATTTCCACAGAGAGAAATTTGAATCCTCTAATATTCGATCTACATTCGAGAGAACCACAATAACATTGAGGAATAGAAATATCACTGAACTCTGTTGTTGAGTAATTCCATGTAATCTCAGTTCCATTTTGATTTTTAGATCATTATTGTTGGGTTTCTTTGCGTCAACCCAACCTACTTACTTGTGTACCACACTGTCAGCTTTTTATTGATGTGTGAAAGTTAGAGTGCGGAAGGTGGTATCTAAAACCTGTTTATTACCCTACGG
>JBJUHT010000018.1:0-19648 GCA_046070105.1 Dolichospermum sp. | reverse complement strand
GATGATTCTAAATAGCGTTGTAATTGTTCGGTTTTTTCAATTTTATCTAAATTTTCGCCGATTTTTTTGGCTTCAATATAACCAAGTAATTGATTATTTTTTCTGACGGTAAAATCAGGAATACCTGCTTGATTGCCAGTTTCTTCAACGGTGGATTTTATTCCCAAAATACCGTTATCAATCAGATCTTTTAATGTGGGGTAATGAGTACGTTCACTACCTTTTTCTAAGTTGGTTTGGATTTGCTGTAAATAGTTTGTAAAGTTCATATATTTTCTTGATTTATTAAATAAATATGTGTGTTATTTTATTAAAAATAAGTTACTAGTGAAATACATTGTCACAATCAAAATATCCAAAATTATATTACTAAGCTCTACTAAATAACCGATAACTTTATAATTAATTATAATTGATTTTCAAGATGAAAGTCATAAAATTCATTAATTTTTAATATTTCTTGACTTTATTTTTTGGGATAAATTTTCTAAAAACTATGATTTTGAGAGTAAAATAGTTTAATAATTAGGAACATACACAACGAAAATAACGACAAATAAAGATAAATAATCAAAAGGTAATTATGAAACTGAAGACATTATCACTGCTTGCTGGTACTCTGACCTTAACTTTAATCACAACTCCCTTTGCAGTGCAAGCACAGAACAACCCACCCTTACCCCAAATTGGCGAAGAATTAGAACAAAGAGGTCCATTCAAACAATTAAATTTGACCAGTGAACAAAAAGCGAAAATCAAGGAAATTCACACCAATACCCGCGCTCAAATTGATGCTATTTTGACCACAGAACAAAAAAATCAGTTAAAAGCTGCCATAGAAAAACGTAAAGCTGAACGTCAACAAAGACAAAGAAAACATCACAGTGAATATAAGAAAAAAGGTAATATATTTAATTCTTTGAACCTAACGGACAAACAGAAAGATCAAATTAAACAAATCTATAATTCAGAAAGACAAAAAATACAAGCTTTATTAACTCCCCAACAGCAAGCACAAATGAAGAAATTCCAGGAAGAAATGCGTTTTCGTCGTCAACAACGCAACCCCCAATAATTCTGAGTCATTTAAATAAGAATAATTAACCACGGGTGGGTATAAAAGCCCAGCCTATTTTTGTATGACTGACTATAAATGGCATAATCAATAAACCCAGTTACTTAAAAACTTCACTTGTCCCTTACATTGCGCGAACGTAGGGCTTGAACAAAATCTTCATCCATAGAGTCTTCGTCAATATAAAGCCGGATTTTATTCATCTGTATTTTTATCTTTCTGGCTGTGTAACTCTGCTAAATTCCAGTATTCTGCTTCTGCTTGGGCTAACTCAGTTTCAATCTGATGACGATTAACGTGGAAGTAAGCTAAAGCTGCATAAACTTGGGCAAGGTTGAGGTGACTTATCCGACGGGCAATTTCTTCAGCATTTGCACCTTGTTTGTAAAGAACAACCACCCGACTCACAGAAGTTTTAGTCCCTGTAATCACGGGACGACCATTATTGATATCTGGAGAACAGGTTACTAGCGTACCAATGTTAGTAGCAGTTGTCATGGTTGAGAGAATTTTTTAGTGGTTATTTAATTCTAGTTTATTATTGGCGCATCGCACCACAGGCGATCGCTGACAATGGATACTTGTCGGCATGATTTCCAAGAGTTCGATTCTCAATCTCTGCGCCTCTGCGTGAGCTAAATTATCTAAATCAGCAACAGCGAAAATATAATAAAAAAAGAGGTCTTTTTAGACCCCTAACAAAATCAAAATAAAATAAGCTCGCTATGTATAGAAATTAAGACAAACCAGCATTAGTACCTTGTTTACCAGTTGCTAATTCCACTTTAACAATCTTGCCACCCATTTTTTGAATCCTTTGTTGTTCACGGAACCAATTTTCATAGGGAACTAACTTAGTAAAGTAAGTGTTTTGTAATTCGCGTTGGGTGCGAGTACGAGATAGACTAGGAACACAAGCAGTTACTTTAAATAAACGAGCCATTTTTTTCAAATCTCCTCTATTTGTTTGTGGAAACTTTTTTATCTCAAAAATTTTGAGTGCAAATCTTTAATTAATCTTTCGCAGACTGGAAATCAACCATCAACACTAGACTGATAACACTTACAATCAAATTAGCAAGAGAACCTTCTAGCAATCATGATTGATTTCCAGACCAAAATACCAGTTCCGCACCTATATTACTAAGTGCAAACCTAACTCCTAGCTCAAGCCAGAGGAGATATAGTCGAAGTAAACGCCCATTTCTTTACCAGCGTCAGGACCTACCAAACTAGCGGTTACTTCCTTCATAGCTTGGATAGCTTGAACGGTAGAGCCTACGGGTACTCCCAAGGAATTGTAGGTTTCTTTCAAACCATTTAATACGCGCTCATCCAAAATGGAAGCATCACCAGCAAGCATAGCATAGGTAGCATAACGCAAGTAGTAATCCAAGTCACGGATACAAGCTGCGTAACGACGGGTGGTGTACATATTACCACCGGGACGGGTAACATCAGAGTACAACAAGGACTTAGCTACAGCTTCTTTAACGATCGCAGCAGCATTAGCACTGATAGTACCTGCGGCACGAACGCGCAGTTCACCAGTAGCGAAGTAGCCTTTTAATTTTTCGAGAGCAGAGGTATCAAGGTATTTACCTTGAACGTCTGAAGAATTGATAACGGAGGTAATTGCGTCTTGCATTGTTGTTTTTTCCTTATTTCCAACCTTGTTACAGTATCAGTTTAAGCCGAGAATAGAGCTAAAACCTACTGCATTGCACCAACAACGTAGTCGAAGTAAGAACCAGCTTCACCTGCGTCTTCAGCAGACAACAAGGTAGCAGCAACGTTCTTCATAGCGGCAACGCCACCAGCAACTGCATCAATGGGAGTACCCAAAGACTTGTACATTTCCCGAACACCAACGATACCGATTTCTTCGATGGCTGTAACATCACCAGAAACGATTCCGTAGGTAACGAGGCGGAGGTAGTAGTCTAAGTCACGCAAGCAAGTAGCTGTCATTTCTTGACCGTAAGCGTTACCACCGGGGGAAACAACATCAGGACGTTTTTGGAACAGTTGGTCACCAGCTTGCTTAACAATGCGCTCGCGGTTTTCGGTCAATACTTGCGCGATGCGAAGGCGTTGTGCGCCACCAGCAACAAAACCTTTGATTCTATCTAATTCACCGGGGCTGAGGTAGCGAGCTTCTGCATCAGCATTCACGATAGCTTTCGTGACGATACTCATTAATGGATTCCTCCAAAACTAATGTAACCAGAGTTTGATTAAACTGGTACGACTTTATATGGTTGATAGTCAAGCCTAACATCTTGATTTACATTTGCAACCAGATTGACCGGATTTGGTGTAAACCAGATGGAAAACTCAAATACCTCCCGCAAAATATTGTCCAGTATTATGTTGAGCATTTATTATTGCTCTTAATATTTTGTAACATTAATTTTCAGATTTGCTCTTTTTGAGGCAACAGGGACCAGGGAACAGGGAACAGGTAACAGGTAACAGGGAACAGGTAACAGGGAACAGGGAACAGGTAACAGGGAACAGGGAACAGGGAACAGGGGATAGGGAACAGGGAACAGGGAACAGGGGATAGGGAACAGGGAACAGGTAGAGTTATTACCCATTACCAATTACCCATTACCAATTACCCATTACCAATTACCCATTACCAATTACCAATTACCCATTACCATGATAGGTGTGCAAATGCAGATGATATTTCAGACATCTGTGCCAGATCCCCTGAAATTAAGGTAAAAATGTCAATCAAGAACATTATTTTCACCGTAATGCTGCTGTTTATACCCGTATCTCTAGCAGCCCACTTTTTAGAATGGGGAGACTTAATAATCTTCATCACTGCTGCATTAGCTATACTACCACTAGCCGCTTGGATGGGTACAGCGACCGAAGAAATAGCTGTGGTAGTCGGTCCAATTCTGGGCGGGTTTTTAAATGCGACTTTTGGTAATGCTACAGAATTAATTATTGCCTTAGTTGCCCTGAATGCAGGCCTAATTGATGTTGTTAAAGCCAGTATTACTGGATCAATTATTGGTAATTTACTCCTAGTCATGGGTTTATCCATGTTACTAGGCGGTATTCGTTACAAAGAACAAACATTTGAGTCAGTTGTAGCGCGGGTAAATGCTTCCTCCATGAACTTGGCGGTAATTGCCATTTTACTACCAACTGCAATGAACTATACCTCAATAGGTATTAACGAAAAAACGGTACAGAATCTCTCTCTAGCAGTGGCTATAGTCTTAATTCTAGTTTACGGTTTAACACTACTATTTTCTATGAAAACTCATGCGTATTTGTATGAAGTTGGTGTAGTAGACTTAGAAGGAATAGAAGGAGAAGAAGAGGTTTCCCATGAAAAACCAAATATTTGGTTGTGGACTGGTGTACTTTTAGCCTGTACCTTGTTAGTTGCCTTTGAGTCAGAATTATTAGTAAGTTCCCTAGAAGTTGCTACATCTAAACTAGGTTTAAGCGCACTATTTACCGGGGTGATTTTAGTCCCCATTATCGGTAACGCTGCTGAACACGCTACCGCAGTCACTGTAGCCATGAAAAATAAAATGGATCTTTCTATGTCTGTGGCTGTGGGTTCAAGTATGCAAATTGCCCTCTTTGTAGCCCCAGTTCTGGTCATTGCTGGTTGGATAATTGGTCAACCCATGGATTTAGATTTTAACCCATTTGAATTAGTAGCCGTGGCTGTATCCGTGTTAATTGCTAATAGTATTAGTTCTGATGGTAAATCTAATTGGTTAGAAGGAACTTTACTTCTAGCAGCTTATACTGTACTAGGTTTTGCCTTTTATTTTCATCCCTTTGCTCATACTATGGGTTAAACTATTAACCTATTCAAATTCAAAGTCTGATCCCAGTCTCATCTAGATTGGGAATTTTTTTTATTCAAACAGATGACAATCTGCCATGAATATTTTTTTGATAATTTTAACTCCCTCAAGATAGATGACTAAAATGAATAACTCTTATAATCTCAAATCACATCATCCTTTTTAATTAATAGTTTTATACAGTAATTATATTTGATCTTCCCCCTTCCCCCGCAAGTAATCTTATCCATAAAATACAATGACTGAAATCGGACTCTTAATGATAGGTGTATTTAATTCAAGACCAATCAATATTCTCTATTTTCCATTCAACCAAACTCTGTTTTACCTACAAAATGGTCTGTCATTAACAAATATTCAATCGCCCCAGTTAACTTCCCCAACTCAAGTTACACCACCAGAATTTATACAAATAAGTGAATCTTCCCTAACTCACCCCTTGGCTATATCTTTTCGTCAGCACAATATCTTTGAGCAAATTACACAAAAACAAATGTCTAGGGATTCTTCTCAGGTACAATTTCTTTTAGCTGATACTGGTGACATGGATATTATGGGAACAACAGATATTAAATCATCAACACGATATCCCACAACCCGTAAAAATACTATGCCCGTGATTAGTTTTGGAGCTTCTGGTATCTCTGTCAGAGTTCTACAAAAACTTTTAGTCTCTAATGGTTATGGAATAACTGTTGATGGTGTTTTTGGACCAATTACCGAAACGGCTGTCAAAGCTTTTCAAAATCGTCGAACTTTATCAGCAGATGGTATGGTTGGTCAAAGAACTTAGTGGGAATTAACAATGTAATTGGTTAGTTGTCAGTGGTCAGTGGTTAGTTGTTAACTAAATCAGACCAATCACAAAAATCATAGTTTAAATCATAGTTAAAGTTCCGTCCTATCAGTTAATATTTCATAACCAGTATCTGTCACTAACACTGTATGCTCAAACTGAGCCGATAAAGCATTATCAACCGTTACCGCTGTCCATCTATCAGCTAAAATTCTGGTATTTTTAGAACCAGCATTTAAAATTGGTTCAATTGCTAAGGTCATCCCTGAGCGTAATTTTACATTCGGTATTTCATGAGTCCGATAATTAAAAACCGCTGGCTCTTCGTGCAAATTTCTACCTACACCATGACCAGTAAATTGCTCTACCACCGTAAAACCATTGGCTTTTACATGATCTTCAATTGCACCCGCAATCTCCGTCAAATGGACACCAGCTTTTACCTGTTCAATCCCTTTGTATAAAGATTCTTCAGCTATTTTAATCAGTCTCGCAGCTTCATCTGTGACATTCCCGACAGCAATAGTAATACAGGAATCACCGTGAAAACCTTGGTAGTAAGCTCCTGTATCAACTTTTAAAACATCTCCCGACCGAATTACCTTTTTAGGACTAGGAATACCATGGACAACCTCATTATTAATACTGGAACAGATGGAAGCCGGAAAGCCATGGTATCCTTTAAAACTAGGAGTTGCATCCATTTCCCGGATACGTTTTTCAGCATAAGCATCTAAATCAGCAGTTGTCATTCCCGGCTGCACTAGCTCAGAAATTTCTTTGAGGACGGTTGCTACAATCTTAGCTGATTGCCGCATAATTTCGATTTCACGGGGTGATTTAATTTCAATCCCCCGACGTTGTTGTTTTTCGGGTTTTGGTTGGACTGGTTGCGAAAGTAAGCTAGTGAAAATGTTCATCATTAAATTCAGAAATTATTGGTGCTTTACTGATTGAGTTGTGAAATTGTTGAGATTTATTGCTAAAAATATCTATATTTACGTTAACTTATTTTTGCGTCTTTAGGAAAACACAGATATTTATCCTGTTAATACAGGGCTATGTTTATGTTATCGAACGAACATAAATGATCATCCAATTACAATTTATCCCCATTAACCACAGAAGACCCTAATCATTATATTGTAGGGTGCGTCAATGAAATGTAACGCACCACCTCTAAAACTAATACGGTGGGTTACGCTGTCGCTAACCCACCCTACGTTTTTTGTCGTAGATATTGTAGATACATGATCACTTAATCACAATTTCTCCTTTCATTCCTGCTTCTGTGTGTCCAGCTATAGTACATCGTAAAGCATATTTTCCTGATTTTATGGGGACAAACACCCATTCTGCTTCTGCACCAGGTTTAAGTTCTAGTTCGTGAATATTACCTTTGATTTCTACCTTACCCGCTTCGACTTTTTGTGTCCAAATTCCATCAGCAAAGTCTTTAGCTGTAAAATAATGTTTTTGGGAGCTAGGATTATTTACAGCAGATTCCATTGCTATGAGGTACAAATTTTAATAATAAAACTCTTGTGGGGTGGGCATCTTGCCCGCCCGTGGTGTACCTCATAACACCAGAAAGTGCTGTAATTTCAGATTGTAACGTTTACCAGGGATAAGTTCTAAGTAATTCGGTTCAAATTTTAATTCATTAGCAGTATTACTCAAGCTAACCGTAATTTCTATAACTGGTTGTTTTAAGAGATTATGCGATAGATTCTCTGCTATTGCTGGAGATGTACCCATGATGACTATACTCATGAGCAGGGAGAAAATAACAGTCAAAAATTTACTCATAGCTAAATAGATAGTTGTAGATTACACCTTTGACTATGACTCATAACTATACTCATTTGATGTTTTTATGGGCTAGAATTGGTGGCCCTGCTGTGACAACAACAATTTTATCAGAGTGAAGTAACTCACGAGCAGCTTGATTGACTTGACTTAATTTAACCTGCTCTATTTTACTAACAAATGAGCGCAATTCTACCTGATTTAAGCCATAAACCTGATTCATGACCATTCTTTCGCTAAGTTCTTCTGGATTGGCTAAGGAAATATTATAATTACTGATTAAATTAGCTTTGGCTGTTTCTACTTCCTCTAGGGTAACACCTTGTTGGTGAACTTGTTTGAGCAGGTCACGGGTACTGGAAATCGCTTTGTGTGCGTCTTCTGGACTGGTTTGCATTTCAATTAAAAATGTGCCAGTATTTCTACCTGTGATGAAATTACTATAAATTCCGTAGGTTAGACCTTGACGATCACGCAATTCCGCCCCTAGTCTACTTGATAATGTATCACCTCCGAAAATTTGATTCAAGACCATCGCCGCATAAAATCTTTTATCTTGACGATTAATGCCAGTATAACCCATATAAGTAATTGCTTGGGGTTTACCAGGCACAACAGGATTAATATTAATTACATTTTTTGGCATCTCCACTTTGGGGTATTTTACCACCGGTGGTTGGCCTTTCACTTGCCAATTTCCTAATTGTGCTTGAATGAGCGATCGCACTTTGTTAATATCAAAATCGCCTACAATTGCTAATACTGTAGTATCTGGACGGTAATGTTGCACTTTAAAATCTATCATGTCTTGACGTTTAATGCTCTGAATACTCTCCGCTGTCGGAAAGCTATGTAATGGGTGTTTTTTCGGATAAATAGATTGAATAAAGATACGAGTTGCAATCTTTTCAGGATCATCTAAATCTGAATTTAGGGAGGTTAAAGCCTGTTGACGTGAGAGTTTTAACTCTTTTTCTGGAAATGTACTATTTTTAATTACGTCTGTCAATGTTAAGAGTAAAATCGGTAAATCTACTGCTAAACTACTACCTTTAATCCTCACACCTTCTCGATAGGCTTGAAAGTCCAAATTTACGCCTTTTGCTGCTAATTCTTGATCAATAGTCTCCATATCTTTGGTTTTCGTCCCATTCATCAGATTTACTGCTACTAATGAGGCTAGTCCTCCTTTATTACTTCCATCAAATTCTGCTCCTGCTTTAATATGTCCACTTAAAGTAATTGTAGAAGTAGTTCTATCAGTTAGTAGTAGTATGCGTAATCCATTAGCAAGTCTCATCTCCTGGGGTATTTCTCTGATTCCTGTTTTTGATAAGGTATCTACAGGTGGTAAATATTTTTTTACTTCTGCTGGGGTTACAGTAATATCACTTGAAAAATTATCTTTTTCTATTCCAGAATAGGATTTAATTAGATTTGTATCCTTTTGTTCAGTAGGTTCCAAAAATCCCACTGTCCGCAGTTCTGGTTTCAGATATTTATTGATGACATTAATTACGTCTTTAGTTGTAACTTTACGAATATCTACTAAATGATTTTCTGTATATTGGTAATTATCTGTTGTGATTTGATCATTACCCAATTGCATGGCTTGACTAGTTATATCACGATTATTTAAAATAACAGCAGCCGTTAATTGACTTTTTGCTCTTTCTAATTGTTCTGTAGTGACACCAATTTTAATAAGTTTTTCCAACGCCTTTTTTACCGCTATATCAATTTTATGCAAATCCTGATTTCGCGCAGCAGTTACTAATATTTCATACCAGCCACCAGCCCGTAAACTAGCGACATTTGCTTTCAAATCACTAGCTAAACCCGATTCTATTAACTCTTGATATAAGTAAGAATTTTTACCAGCAGTTAAGATATAATCCATGACTTCTAAAGCAGGTACATCTGGTTGATTAATTTGAGGAAGCGGATAGAATATTTGTAGTAATGCGTTTCCTCCTGGTTCTTTTAGTTTAATTGCAGTTGATTGTGAAAAGGATGGAATTATAAGATTAGGGGATGTATATTGACCTTTAGGAATTTTACCAAAAATAGACTTGACACTTTTTAACGTTGGTGTGGTGTCAAAATCCCCGACAATTACCAAAACAGCATTGTCAGGACTGTAGAATTTCTGGTAATATTCTCTTAATTGTTCAACCGTAAATTTCTTTACATCAGCCTTAGTACCACCAATGGGTAAACCGTAAGGATGATTAGGAAAAAGCGACTTCATGACAGCGCGTTTAAGCCGATATTCTGGGCTATTTTCGTAACCAAGTAATTCAGAAATTACCACTTGTTTCTCACTAGATAAGTGTTGAGGAGCTAGGAGTGAGTTTTGCATTCTATCCGCTTCTAAAGTTAACACAGAGGTGAGTTTATGCCCTTCCACAGTGTTGTAATATGCGGTTTGGTCGTAACTAGTAAAAGCGTTAGAATCGCTACCTAAAGCACTAAATAACTGACCAAATTGAATGGGGCGATCGCTAGTACCTTTAAACATGATATGCTCTAATTGGTGAGCAATGCCATTTACCCCAATTGCCTCTTGACCAGAACCAAATTTATACCATACTTGTACTGTCACCACCGGAGCATTATGAACCTCCTTCGTGATCACAGTTAAGCCGTTGTCGAGAACTGTTTTCCGTACATTTGCTGTAATGGCGAAATTGGCTGTTTTTTTAGTAACTAGTGTTTCCAGGGATTTTTCCGGGTTGGACTTGTAGGGTGTTGTTGATAAACCTCCTTCTTGGAGATGAGAAGCAGCATCGTGATTTAATGAAAATGCAGCTATTATCCAAAGACTCAAGATCAGTAAAGAAAAACGATGTCGTTGTGCTAGAGAAAAAAAAGACATATCTTTGGCGAATAGATATATGTAATATAAATTACATATATTGATGGACTAAAAAAATGAGCAAATGTTTCCTCAGTAGCCTATGAAAAAGGAAAATGTACCTGAAAGGGAATATTATTATATCATCGAAAAGGCATAAATACTAATAATTTTCGGGCGATTTATGAAGAAACCGTATAAACTCCAGGGGTAAACCGTCAAAATCAGCGATAAAAGCAACTTCTAAGATATTATCGCCTATTTGCTGTTGTGTAGGTGGCAAAAGAATCTTGAGAGGTGATAGACTTTCTATTGTGGCTAACCGTGTTTTCAAACTTTCTAGCCAAGTGGGTAAATCTGGTGTAATGTCTGTTAAATCAAAAGCCAGATGATAGTAACCCACATAATGCTCGTCCTCAAAAGCATCTGGGGCTGGTTTTGGCTGGGGAATTTGGATCAGTTCAATTCTCCCTCCCAAACCTTCCATCCAACAAGCTAGAGTATAACCGGTGGTGAAGCGATCGCCCACCGTAAACCCTAGTGTTTCATAAAAAGCGATCGCTAGATGGATATTTGCCGTTCTAATAGAAGTATGGTGCATAGAATTTCGGATTTTGGATTTTAGATTTTGGATTAATCTACAACCTAAAACCCAAAAAAGAGAATAGGTAGGAATACAAGAAGATATTTACAATCACCCATTACCTATTACCTATTACCCATTACCTATTCAAACAACCGGAAATATGGGTAACGCACCGGGACACCTGGTTCTTTATCCAAATCAAAATTAATCACTTCCCAGCAAGGTTCAGCAGCACCATCAGGGCTAAAATCTACAGGTAAGCCATATAACCGCGCCCCCGTAGTAGTTTCCCCTTGTCCAGAACGCCAGGGTGTACTACGTTCTAAATAGCCACTCATTAATTCCTGATAACGGTTAGCAACAATTATTCTCGTAGCCCGATAACCTTGAGTATAAAGCTTATCTAAAGCTTCGTGAATTTCAAACCGAATCCCATCAGGATGAGTATGTTGACGATACCATTCACCATCCCATCTGCGCCAATGACGACCGGACTGTAAATGAACCAACTCCCCAGTTTTAGGTTCAGCTTCAAATGCGCCATGACGAGGACACAAATAAGTATCCGTCAATGTCAATGCTGAAATATTTTGGCGACAGTGGGGACACTGTATTTCCGGGCCAAATATCGGGTACTGAAAGCCTGGATTGATCATGAAGTGCATATAAACATAGTATTGTTTCTCTTCTAGCACCAGTAGGTTTAACTTTACACTCCTGCTCCACTACTTTAGATAACTTGTTTACTCCAGCATAAAACTACCCTAGTGTCTTGGAAGTCTCACAACAGCTTGACCATGGTACAAGGGTGTGATATTCTGGTTTGACAACCAGTTCCAGGGTTGGAGTTTCTCCAGTGTTGGGTGGGTACAATATCCATATTCTATCGTGTCTATCTCTTCTGGCTCAAAATCTCCTGAATTTTCTCAAGCCGCTTTTGTGGCAGCTAACGCTATAATCATTGGTTCTGTAAGCATAGCAGCCAGAGCTAGTATTTGGTATGGATCTGTGGTTAGAGGTGATGTAGAACGGATTGAAATTGGCGAATGTACAAATATTCAAGACGGTGCAATTCTCCATGGTGATCCGGGCGTACCCACAATTTTAGAAGATTATGTCACTGTTGGCCATCGGGCTGTAGTCCATTCTGCTCACATTGAACGGGGTAGTTTAATCGGTATTGGTGCTATTATCTTAAATGGTGTTAGAGTGGGTGCAGGTAGTATTATTGGCGCTGGTGCTGTAGTTACCAAAAATGTCCCCCCCGCTTCTCTAGTCCTCGGCCTCCCCGGTAAGGTGGTTCGTCAACTCACAGACACCGAAATCACTGAACTCATTGCACACGCGGAAAAATACTATCAATTAGCCCTCCTTCATGCTGAGTAGGTAATGGGTAATTGGTAATGGGTAATTGGTAATGGGTAATTGGTAATTGGTAATGGGTAATGGGTAATTGGTAATTGGTAATGGGTAATTGGTAATTGGTGATTCACTTTTGATAACTGACCACCGACTTTTAATTAAACTTTACATACAACCTTGAAAAAATTCCCCACTTGGGATCTCAATAAAAACTGAGAACTGTTAACCAAAAAAAATCGGATACAAGCTCCGTCCTTTTAGAACGGCTTTATAGTAAACTAGGTATAGTCGCCACAGGGCATTGGGAGACTATAAACGGAAACTCCAGACTGAATAAGACTACTTTTCGGTAGCATTGGTCAGGGAAGTGTCAAAGAATCCTCGCTCACGAAAGGACGAGGAGGTATGTCAGTGGATTTTGGATTTACGATTTTGGATTTTGGATTGACTCCACCCTCAAGTGTGGAGCTTGGGGATTTTACATTAGCAATTTTGGATTAGTTCGGCCCTGAAATTGTAGGGGGCAACGGCCGTTGACCCCTACTTGTACCGAAAATTCCCAATCTAAAATCTAAAATCTAAAATCTAAAATTTCTTGGTCAAAAAACTTAAAATTTTTAATTTACAGAGGGTTTCTAAATATGGACATTGATACTCGTGTAGTAATTGTTTTAGCACCTTTAGCGATCGCTGCTAGTTGGGCTGCTTTTAATATCGGCGCTGCTGCTATTAGACAAGTACAAAACTTTTTAAGCAAAGAAGCGTAAGGAGAATAGGGAATAGGGAATAGTTTTACCAATTCTAATTACCAAATTACCAATTACACAATTCCCATGAGCATAGATTCCCTACTCCAACCCTTTCAGCATTTTGGTGTCAATTTGGGATTATCTCGAATTGTCAATTTATTGGCAACTTTGGGAAATCCCCATCACCGAGTGCCAATTATTCATGTTGCTGGCACCAATGGCAAAGGTTCTGTTTGTGCTTATCTATCTGCGGTACTTACTGAAGCTGGTTATCAAACTGGACGCTACACCTCCCCCCATTTGGTTGATTGGACAGAACGTATCTGTGTTAATGAACAAGCAATTAATAGTAATAATTTGTGTGAATTAATACTTCAAGTTCAAGCAGCAATTAATCCAGATGAAGAATCTCCTACCCAATTTGAGGTAATTACCGCAGCTGCTTGGTTATATTTTGCCCAGCAACAAGTTGATATTGCGGTAATTGAAGTCGGACTAGGAGGACGTTTAGATGCCACTAATGTCTGTGATCATCCTTTAGTGACAATAATTACTTCCATAAGTCGAGAACATTGGCAACAACTAGGACCGACTATAACCCATATTACCAGAGAAAAAGCGGGAATTATCAAACCCGAATGTGCGGTGGTGGTGGGTTCATTGCCAGAAGCAGCCCAAAAAGTCATGATATCGCGTGCATTAGAACTAAAATGCCCGATTTTTACCCCCGCACCTTCCCGCAAAATCAGCCAAAACTGGGCCGAATATCAAAAAATAGCCAGTCCAGAAACAATAAAATACCCCCTAGCATTACAGGGACAAATTCAATTACATAATTCGGCCTTAGCAATAGCTGCTTTGGAAATCTTGCAAAAACAGAATTGGCAAATTTCTGAACAGGCTATTATTCAAGGCATGGCTAAAACCAAGTGGCCAGGGAGAATGCAATGGATTACTTGGAAAACTCATCAAATCCTCATTGACGGCGCACACAACCCCGCCTCAGCTAATGTTTTACGTCATTATGTAGATACACTCAAAACTAAAAATATCACTTGGGTAATGGGAATGCTGTCCACTAAAGATCATAGTGATATTTTTCAGGAACTTCTCAAACCAGGGGATAAATTGTATTTGGTGCCGGTACCCGATAGCAATTCAGCGGATTTAGGAGAATTAGCTAGTTTAGCAGCTTTAACTTGTCCAGATTTAAAGTTTTGTAATACTTATCAAGATGTATTTTCCGCCTTAGACGCTGCTTGTCACTCCACAGATAATCAAGTTGTATTATGTGGTTCTCTGTATCTAATTGGTCATTTTTTGTCAGTAGTCAGGGGTTACTAGTCAGTTGTCAGAGAACACTTTTATTACCAATTACCAATTACCCATTACCAATTACCAATTACCAATTACCAATTACCCATTACCCATTACCCATTACCAATTACCAATTACCAATTACCAATTACCCATTACCCATTACCAATTACCCATTACCCATTACCAATTACCCATTACCCATTAGCGATTATCCCACAATTGGGCGGCATCTTCCACGGCTTGATCAACGGTTTTTTGTCCTAACATTGCTGCTTGTAAATTTTCGTAAATTGATTTTTGCAAAAGTTTAAAATCTTTGAGTTTAGGAGTTAATACTTCAGCTTGTTGTAACTGTGACGCGCTAATTACCCTTCCCTTTTCTGCGGTAGTAGCATTAGCGGGAACTTTCTGAAAATAAGTATCAGACAAAGCTTTAATTGTAGAAGGTAGAACATTAGCGGCTTTGGCAAAGGCTAATTGATTTTGATCATTAGTAACAAATAATGCAAATTTAATAGCTTCATCAGGGTATTTACTATCACGAGGAATAACAATATTCATCACAGCAACATTTTTCTTACCTGTATCCCCCGTAATTTGCGGAGCAATAGCAGAGGCTAGAGCAACCTTGGGGGCATTATTAGCAATGGTTTTGAGAAATTCTGGACCAGAAGCTAAAAAAGCGGTTTCTCCAGATTGGTATAAATCTATAGCGTGACGATGCCCTTGGGTTAAAGATTCCTTTGGTAATAAACCTTTTTTATACAAATCTACCCAATATTGAAAAGCAGCTTTTCCTTGAGGTGTATTAAAACCAGCTTTACCATCAGTATTCACTAAAGTGACACCCATTTGTACCAGTGATTCCAATACCTCACCAGAGTCTTGAGGTACAAAAGTAGCAAAGAAAGCATACTTACCAGTTTTGTCTGGAATTTGTTGTGCCATTTGTGCCAATTCTGCATAAGTGGCAGGTGGTTTGGTAATACCAGCCTGTTTTAATAAATCGGTGTTATAAATAGTCAGTCGCGTGGTAAGATACCAAGGAATACCAAAACTCTTGTTATTCAGGGTACTTGCTTGCCAAATATTTGGCAAATAGGAGGAACGAACTTGACTAGAAACTTTATTGTCTAAATTTAACCAAGCATTTTTTCCTGCTAATTGGGAAGCAAAGTCTGGGTTAAGGTTAACAACATCTGGTGGTGTTTTTGCGGATACTGCTGTTAAAACCTTATTCTCCATAGCGGACCAAGGTACATCTACCCATTTAACTTTGATACTTGGGTTTTGTGATTCAAAGGTCCTAATTAGATCCTGAAAATAGTCGGTAAATTGAGGTTGCAGTTGCATTGTCCAGAATTCAATAGTGGTAATTCCTGAACCAGTAAGTTTCGGTTTACTACTAAAATTACCGATACTACAACTAAAAAGAAAACTAGTAAATAAACCTAATACAGCCCAAACAAGCAGGCGGTTAAATTTTAGTGATCGAATTATTTTCATCAGTGGTAGTATGATTATGGTTAGTTTCAGTAAAAGGAGGATGATTGTCGAGACTATAGAATATATCAATCAGGGTAATTGGTAAAGATTGCTGACGACAGTGGACAACTGACAGCAGTTTCCGTAGATCTGATAATGCCCGTACCACAACAGTTTAATGAAATACGCTATTAAGTTAAGTTATTTTCTTCAGTTACCTAGAGAGTAAAAACGTGCTGAAACCCCTCACTAATTTTTTTGGTAGATCTAATCAAGTTATTGGTATTGAACTAGCACCGGAACGGGTGAACTTAGTAGAAATACATAAACAACGCCCAGGACTGAAAGTGATATCCTTGACAACAGTATCAGTACCAGATGGTATATTTAGTGATGGTCAAATTATTGATACTCCGGCCATGTCAGAAATTATTCAGCAAGCAGTTGTTGAAAGTAAAACTAAAGCCTCCCGTGTTGCTACTTGTATACCAGGGAGAAACGCTATTGTACGTTTAATTAGTGTACCATCAGATTTAGATAACCAAGAGTTGCGGGATTTGATGCTTAACCATGAAGCGGGTTTGTATTTACCTTATCCTCCAGAGCAGGCTGATATTGACTATCAAACACTTGAACACTTTATACACGAAGATGGCATTGAGAAGGTACGAGTATTATTAGTTGCTACTCGTAAAGATATCACACAAACATATATGGATGCTTTTGAACAAGCCGGTTTAACTATTGATACCCTAGAGATTAACAGTTTTGCTATAATTCGGACTATTCGTGAACAGTTGGGGTTATTAGAACCCACAGAAGCAGCAGTGTTAGTGGATATTGAATTTGATAATACAGAAATTACCATCGTCATTAATGGTGTACCGCAATTTTCCCGTACTATACCTATTGGTACACATCAACTGCAAACCGCACTGTCAAAGGATATGAACTTACCGATATCCAGAGATACGGATATGCTAGAGGGTATTATTGTTACAGAAAACTCCAGGAGTGATAGTGATAATACTAGTATTAATTCAATGTTAAATGTTCTCAGGGAATTAAGTGATGAATTAAGTCGCACTATTAATTTTTACATTAATCAAAGTATAAACCTGGAAGTTGTGCAACTTTTTTTAGCAGGTCCTGGGGGAGGAATACAACAACTAGACGAGTTTTTGACTAAAAAGTTGGGTTTACCAACTATACAAATAGATCCTTTTACTTCTTTGTCTTTAAGTGCGGATACTGAACAATATCCTTTAATAAAACGTCCTGGGATGGGTATTGTACTAGGTTTAGGAATGCGGGGTGTGAAATAAAATGTACAATTTAGATATTAACCTACTGAGAAACCGAACAGAATTTCAGCAGAAAATTGCTCAAACTAATCAATTATCACTGCAATTAGTTGCGCTGACCCCAGTTTATGTAGGAATTGCTGTCGGGTTGCTATTCCCAGCTTTGATGTTTTTAAGTTTGTCCCTGCTGCAATGGAGAATTGCCGAAGTAGCAAAAGAAACATTAATATTAGAGGGGCGCAATCGGGATTTAGATCAAACAATAGTCAATATTCAAAAGATCAAGGCGGAAATTGCTACTATTAATACGCAAACGAAAAGCTTGGTCAAGGTGTTTGATCAGATACATCCTTGGTCGGCAATGTTAAGTGATTTACGAGATCGCATTCCTCCTAGAGTCCAAATTGAAAGTATCAAGCAAACAAGTTCAAACCTTCAACCAACAGCGAACAATACCTCTAATAATACCGTAGGCTACTTAGAAATTTCTGGTTTTGCAGTTTCCTATACTGCTGTTAACGATTTTACTCTGAGTTTGGGACAATCTAAATTTTTTGATCCCCAGAATATTAAAATTATGACAACAGAGTTAGTAGATGCACTGGCTATTACGGGTTTACTTCCTCCCGTTACCGCAAAATCTGATGTCAAATTTAAACCAATTCAGATAGTTAAATATACTGTAAAAACAGGTTTGAGTAGAGTGCCGGCATCTGATTTAATTCCAGAGTTAGAGAAGAAAGGAACAATCGGACTAGTAGATAGACTGCGTCACATTCAAAAACTAGGAGTAGTTAATAAATGATAGCCAATGGTGAATTAGATTTTACTAAAGATCAAGAAGTCACAGAGGCAAAAAATTCCGTACCTGTTGTCTTTGGTATCACCCTAACCCCAACAATCATAGGTATTGTATTTGCCAGTTTAGGTATCTTAGGTTCATTTTATATGCTGGTTAATATGGTAATGCCCGCTGTGGAAAATTATAAAGCCGAGGCAACTAAACGTGATCAACTACAAATAGAAAATCAACAAAAGCAAAATCAAGCTCAACAAATAGGTAAAATAAAAGTAGATTTAGTAACAGCAAAAGAACAACAAAAACAAATTTTATCTTTATTTGCGGATGAAAAAAGTTTGGAGACTCTATTACTAGATACCAGTCTCTTAATAGATTCTAGTAATATCCAGGTTATTGGTAGTTCTATTAAAGCCAAAATGAAAAGATTTGCTGCTACTAGTGAAAAACCTGAAATAGTGGCAGATAGTAGCTTTGGCGCAGAAATTAACAATAAAATGAAACGCAGTATTATCAAAGTAGAAATTGAGGGTAATTTTCTACAAACCCAATTAATTATGCGGAATATTGAGCGACTACAACCTTTATTGTTAGTCAAAAACTACGACTCAAAATTGTCCCCACCAGAGTTTTCCGCAGATCAAAATAACGCTATACCAGTTGAAATTGGTAAACTAATTACATCTTTTGAATTGGAAGTTTTAATTCCACTTACTCCCGAAGAACAAGCTGCCTTGGCACCCCCACCAACAGCAGCTAATACACAAAAATAATAACCTTGTGTGGCTAAACAAAGCCCTTTTCCTGAGTCCACCAGTTAGTGATTTATATCACCATATATAGAAATCTGGTTTAATTCTGTGAATTTACTTATGTGGTCAGGGAACAGAAAAGACAGAATTGATACGTACTGAGTCTTGTTCAAAAATCAAATAGGAGTCCTATACTTTTAAAATAACTTCAGAAAAAAGTATTTCGCGCCAAAGCCCAAAAGTGACAATCTTGAATTTTATTTTCAGTGAGGAGTAAATTATGAAACAGTCTGATTATGGTTTTTTCGTACCCGGTACAGCAGCTTGTGTTCTCTTAGCAGCCCAGCCGGTTTTAGCACAAATAACACAAGTTACTGATGTTCAACTTAATCCCATTCAGGGGGGAATTAGTGTCATTTTAAGAACTGGTAATGAAAATAGTCCCCAAGTATTAAGCACTAAAACAGGCAAGTCCTTAGTTGCGAATATAGCTAATACTCAATTGCGTTTACCTAAAAGTGGGAATTTCCGTCAAGAAAACCCCGCACCAGGAATCGCTGTGATTGACATTAAGCAATTAGATACTAGTAATATACGGATGATAGTCACTGGTACGGATAATGCACCAAATATTCAGCCTGTCAAACGTGGGGATAATAATATTACTTTAGGCTTTACTACTACTGCCGTAAATTCAACAACATCAAATTCTACCAATTCCACAGATAAACCAGGTCAACAGCCGGAGGTTCTAGTTCCTAACCCCCAAGTTACAATTGACGGGAAAATTACCCAAACGGCAAATGCTAAAGCTCCTCTTTTTTTACCTAAAGCTGTAGCCCCACCTGTAGGAGATATTACTCAGTCTAATATTGATACATCTCCTGCGGTGATTAATTTAGGTAC
>JBJUHT010000017.1:0-5095 GCA_046070105.1 Dolichospermum sp. | reverse complement strand
CATAAACAAAGTCCACCTGCGTGGACTAAGGTCAAATCAAGGACTCTGAACCCACGAAGGTGGGTTTCGTCTGTGTAGATGTGATTTCTAATCGCTCAAGTTAGACTTTTCAAACACCCTCTAACAGTATTTTCAAAAGTTTCCGGCGATTATACAGCACTTACCAATGTTATGAGGTACAAGATCACCCCACCCCCAACCCCCTCCCCGCAAGCAGGGAGGTGGCTATGATGTACTTCATAACAAAGGAATCTGCTGTAAATCAATTATCTATCAAGCAGTGGCTAACTTAGAGGCTATTAGAGAAGCCAGTGATAAACAACATGACGAAACTCAATTGAAAGCCATAGCTACTTGGCGAAAATGGTATAATGGTATTGGTGATAAAGCAAAAGAATATTTAAGTATTACTGCTGATACTGTTTCTTTGGGTGTACCGCTTTTAAAACTACTTGGTTTACCAATTCCGTTTTAAGTATAAAGTTTGTTCATTGATAAGAAATTAAGGTGCGTCCATCCAGACAGACCTTAACCTAAATTATACCAAAGCTGCTTGTTCCTCCTTACTAATTACCCTACCCTCATCCTCAAAACCAACAATTTGATCAAAATTCAAATACCGATACAAATTATCAGCAAAAGGATGAATTTTCTCCCTGTTTATAAAATTAATCAAGCCACAGCAAATTCTGTAAACTTCCGAGTTTCTGGATCATGAAAAGCCAAAACAATATCTTCTTTAGGTACACCTTCTCTTAATAACTCATTAGCTATTCCTTCCTCTGTCCAATCTTCTTCAATATAAATTTTATTGTTTTTAATTCTTACATGAATATGAGTTGATTTGAGTCTTTTATCTTCTTTCCAATCAACTGTTAACCAAAGATAATGATCATGGTTTTCATCAAATACTAAACAGGTTTCAGAATTATAATCAGGTGATTGATGAACTAATTTATCATAATATGTGAGAATTTTCTTGATGATTTCTCGGTATTTTATGATTTTATCCATGATACAATTTCCTCCTTTTTGTCATTAAAGACAATAAAATTCATTTGATGGCGTTGTATGACAGCTTGAATTGATTTCCTTTGAAAAAAAGTATTAAAGACTGAATTTTTTATTGCTAAATAAAGTTCATAATCTTTGTGAGAAAGTTCAAGAAAGTCACGATAGAGAAGATATAGTTAATATAATTATACTAATTTATTTAATAGACGATCGCACTTCATCCTACCTACATTAAACAGCGATTCCTACGGAGCGCTTCGCTATCGCACTTCATTCTACCTACATTAAACAGCGATCGCCAAAAATAGTATTTTTATTTTGATTGCAGTTTCTTTTGAAAAACTGCTTCCATATCCTCCACTGGAAGATTATATGAATATTTAGGAGCATCTTTACTTCTACGGATCATGAGTAATTGAATTGCTTCATGACAAGCTAATTCATCATGACGATGAGTTTTAATAAAAGTTTTTAACTCACTATTTGTCATATTTTGAAGATTGTTGTTCATTCGATAAACTCCCAAATTCCTTCTTCATTAATTATGATAGCAAATTCATCATTGATTCCCGCTTGAATATAAATAGTTTTCAATTGTGTATCATAGCGAAAAACATTGATCGGTTGATATAAATTAGACAGCATTTGGCAAACTCTAACACTTGCGTATGCTTGTGCAACAGTTGGCAATTTTTCACCTCATTAATTTAGTTTTCAATATTATGATACATGATCACACCTCAAACTTCTCACAACAAGCGATCGCACTTCATCCCATCTACATCAAATAGCGATTCCTACGGAGCGCTTCGCTATCGCATTTCATTTTACCTATATCAAAAAGGCGATCGCTCTTCCATCCTACCTACACCAAACAGCGATCGCATTTCATCCACCTACATCAAATAGCGATCGCTCTCTCATCCTACCTACATCAAATAGCCATCGCACTTCATCCTACCTATATCAAATACCACAATCATGACAAAAATAAGTAATGCTAACTATAGTATGTAGATTTATAGTTAGCATTTATTGTAATTTCTATTTTGACTTTCATTAAGGCTGAATTAGCCATGAAAGAAGCAATATTAATTAAGTTTGGGCAAAAAATAAGAGAAGAGAGATTGAAACAAAATCTTTCCCAAGAAGAATTGGCAGAAAAAGCTAATCTTCATCGTACTTATATAGGTATGGTAGAGCGTGCTGAAAAAAATATTACTTTAATGAATATTGAAAAAATATCTAACGCTCTAGGTGTAAGCATATCTGAATTATTTAGAGAATAAAAATATGAAACCTGACATTAACTTTATAACAATCCATGACAATGAAGCTCAGATTAAAGCTTTACTAAAAGAACTAATTTTACAACCTAGAATTAATGCTTTGAAATGGTCAAAAATCACTGATCAAACACCTAATTTAAAAATAGGTTATCCAGGTCAACATTTAGCATCTTTAATTACAGGAGTTAAAGGAAGTAAAACAGCAGCTAGAGGTGATGATTTAGCAGATGGAACAGAAGTAAAATCTTGTTCTCGCATAGACCAAATGGATAAATGTAAAGATTGTAAATCTCCCGTTTCTCGCAGTGAAAAATTGTGTTATGTATGTGGGTCAAAAAATATTGATAGAAAAGAAGATTCAAAATGGTTATTTACAATCAAAAATGAGTCTGATTTGCAAATAATTACCCAGGATGTAAAAAGAGTTTTGCTTATTTTAGGCGATTATCCTAATTTTAATAACCAAGATTATAATACTTTACGGTTTCAGTGTTTTGAAATTTGGACTCAAAGTATTCGTAATCAAAAATTTAAAGAAATTCTGAGTAATTACTATTATAAAATTTATTTACCCAATAAACATAGTAAGCCTAAAGAAACACCTGCTCCTAAAAATTTCTGGCCTTATCAATATCAATTTTATCTATGTAATCCTATTTTAACTTTTTCTTGTTATGTTTATAATGCTTCAAATGAACCACAAATTGACATTAAACATTATATAAAGCCACAGGAAGATAGAAGTAATATAGATTCTGTATTAATGCCTATAGAAATATTGAATAAAAAAGAGAAAGAATTGCTTGAAGAGTATCTTAATGTGAAAGATGAGAAAGATTTACCTCAATTTATTAATGAAGATTTGAGAGAAATACTACCATTAAGAGATACAGATAAAGGATTTAAAGTAAATACTCCTCATATCAGAAAATCAAGCAAAAAAAGATGATATACACACAAGATAACTATTTTTCACAAGATAATTTATCAAAAAATATAGGTTTTACATTAAAAAGGTAATTGTAATTGAGAAGGTTCTTTATCCTTAACAGAATTTTGATTTTCATTAAAAAATCTATGTCTATGCAAAAGACTAGATTTATATTCAGCAATTCTACTTTGAGCAACTTGAAGATATTTTTCTTCTCGTTCAATGCCAATATAGTGACGGTTTAAATTTAAACAAGCTAATGCAGTTGAACCAGAACCCATAAAAGGATCTAAAACTATCATATTTTCGTGACTACTAGCTTTAATAATTCTTTCAATTAATTTTATAGGTTTTTGAGTGGGATGATATCTTTCTTCTTGATAAAAGTCTATATCCCTCCAAACATCAGTAATACCCATTTCAATATTAAAAACAGGTGCTATATCCTCATAAGGATGGGTAAATTGAAGAATTACTTGCAATTTTTCCCACATTTCTTTAGTAGGAATTTGGGCTAAAATGTTGTTACCTGTATACAGTGACCACATTCCGCCACCATTAACTTTTACTCCTAATTTTTGATTTATTTCTAAAGAAGTTAAACCTAATTGTTTTTGTCTCTCCTTGAGAAGTTTTTTCACAAAAGGATGACTATTATAGGTAAAAAATAACAGAATTTCGGTAACATTAGGAAACATTTTATAACCTTTTGTTGCCCGGCCACCGATAGCTTTAATTCCTTTATCTATAATTATTTGTTGTCGAAAATCAAACCCTAATTGAATTAGATGATCATAGAGATAAAACAAATTTCTTAAATAACCAAATAAATATAAACTACCAGATAGTTTAATTACTCTAGCAATTTGATTTAACCACTGTAAACACCATTGTACATAATCTTCTTCAGTACGCCATTGATAGTCCCATTTTTCCTGAATTACTTTCCAGTAAGGAGGATCAAGAATCACTAAATCAATACTTTTATCAGGTATTTCTGCCAATTTTTCTATGCAGTCACCGGGAATGATTTGATTAATATATTTCATTTGATGTGAGATTATTAAAATTAATGGTGGATTTATTATACTACATAAATATGATTTTGCAAAATCATGTTTTATCTATTTTTTTACATATATATCATAATTGGGGTCTTTAGATTTTAACATTCAGGTGAGTCCATCCAGACCTAAATTACACCAAAGCCGCTTGTTCCTCCTTACTAATCACCCTACTCTCATCCTCAAAACCAAGAATTTGATCAAAATTTACCTTAACAAACTTTCAATCTCCTCATCAGTAAAACCAAACTGCCGAAAAATCCGTAAAACATAACCAGGAGACATTTCTCTAGCACCCATATCTATAGGAACTACTCTCCTTTTCCCTTCAACTTCACAAGTATATAAACAGTGATCACCTTTTCCCTCTCTATGAAAACTACAACCTGCTTTTTCTAATAACTTAATTAATTCCTTCTCATGGCAAGTATCCTTTGCTGGCATTTTTCACCCCGATCATCAACTATTATATTATAACATCAAGGTGAGTCCACAAAGAACTCACCCCAATTACATTATACCAAAGCCGCTTGTTCCTCCTTACTAATTACCCTACCCTCATCCTCAAAACCAACAATTTGATCAAAATTCAAATACCGATACAAATTATCAGCAAAAGGATGAATTTTCTCCCTGTTTATAAAATTAATCAAGCCACAGCAAACTCTGTAAACTTGCGACTTTCAGGATCGTGAAAAGCTAACACAATATCCTCTTTTGGCACACCTTCCCTTAATAACTCCGTTGCAATTCCTTCCTCAGTCCAATCTTCCTCAATGTAAATCTTATCATTTTTA
>JBJUHT010000016.1:0-49105 GCA_046070105.1 Dolichospermum sp. | reverse complement strand
GTAATAGGTAATAGGTAATAGGTAATAGGTAATAGGTAATAGGTAATAGGTAATAGGTAATAGGTAATAGGTAATAGGTAATAGGTAATAGGTAATAGGTAATAGGTAATAGGTGATAGGTAATAGGTAATAGGTAATAGGTAATAGGTAATAGGTAATAGGTAATAGGTGACAGGGAATAGGTGACAGGGAATAAATTACTGTGTACTTCATTAAACAGAGATTCGCTATCGCTATATCTTCTTCCTTTTGTCTATTGTGGTGGATAATATTGGGGGGTGATCATCGGGGCTTGATAAGTACCCATAGGCACATTATTAACCATTCCATTCGGTAGGTTTGGATTGATCATTGGTGCTGGAATAAAAGGCTGAACAGGTTGAACAGGTTGAATAGGTGGAATCGGTACTTGATAATTAGGAGCAGGTTGCTGAGGTTGATTATTAGTAAAATTACTAGGTTGTACTGTAGCTTTGCTCAAGTATTGGTAAGCGGAACTGGAAATAGAACTAATTAATTTTGCAGCACGAGGATCATTATTTGGACGTTGTACCATAATAGCCGCAATATAACGCTTACCCGTCGGTACATCAATCAAACCCGCATCTGCTAACATTGTACCAATATCACCAGTTTTGTGGTACGCATTCGCGCCTTTCCCTAAACCAGCAGGTAAAAGATTATCTCTTTCCGTCCGACTCATGATATTAAGCATTAAATCACGCGATCGCATAGTCACTACGTTACCTTGATTGACCAAAGAAATTAAATTTCCCAATTCTCGCGGACTGGTGGTATTAGTCCCTTGTAAGTCTGGAAGAGGACTACGAATTATTGTCGTTGTTAGTCCCCAACTGCGAAAACGCTCGTTTAAAGCCTCTTGTCCCCCCAATTTAGCAACTAACATATTTGTCGCGGTGTTATCGCTAATTGTAATCATTTTTGTCGCTAGATCAACAGCTGTGTATTTGCTGCCTGGAGCTTGATATTGTATATTTCCCGAACCACCAACAATCATTTCCTTTTCTAGAGTTAACATTTCATCTAAACGGATCTTACCAGCATCTACATCCTGGAAGAAAGCCATCAAAATAGGGATTTTAATTGTACTAGCGGCTGAGAAACTCCTATTCCCATTAATATCTACATACGCACCATTATCTAAGTCTAATAAAAATACACCCGGCGTTAAATCAGAATTAGCCGAAGCGAGGCTTTGTAGTGTGTTTTTTAAAGATGTTATTTCCTGGGATATATATAAACCCGTTCTAGCAGAATCATTAACTTTTTGATTTGCTGAAGATTGAGATAATACCGCTACTGAATTAATGCGACTAGCAGGGTCTAAAACTGACAACAAAGTACCAACAATCGCACCAATGCCTACTCCAACGATCAAAAAGCGCAAGGCATATAACATGACTTTGGCCATGGGTTTTAACCTAGTCTTGCGTGATCCTTTTTTACCTATTTTTGACTTTTCTATGGGTACAGTCCTTAACCTCACAGTCTTACCTGGGGAAGATTGAGTATTTTTCTTGACCGGAGTTACGGTTTTAACTCCTGGATACATCATCACCTGTGATGCTGGTTTTCGCCCCCCAGATGAGATCAGACCCGAACTGATATGATTAGTTACTTTTCCCCCCTCTCTGGGGCTAGAAACTGGCTGTTGATTGCTTTTTTTTTGTCCTGTCTTTGAGACTGTACGTTTACGTCGGCGACGCTGTACTGGCTGTCCCCGTGATATAGGTATTAATTTGTCACTTGATTCTGACATAGGTACTCCTTGTCAACTTCGACCCAGATTGTTAGTTGATGCACCATGGTACTTAGTTTACATTCTCGAAGTCCGTAGGGAACTAAGTATCATTTTTGTATCTACTCTACACTATAATTATCTTTTTGGGTACTATTGGGTTGATAATCACCCCGATAACAGATAAAAACCCCCTGCTATTATAGCGTTTCCCACCCCCACTATAGCTGACCTATTTTCTCCTGTTAATTACCCATTGTACCTGTCGTAAAATCCCCCGCAACATTCCCACCTCCACAGTTTGTAAGTAAGCGCGGTTATATAAATGACGGAATTTTTCCATGCGACTAGCTGCGGTATGGGGATAAAGATAACCTATGGCCAGCAGTAATGATTCCAATTCTTGATAATATGCCTCCACTGCATCTAAGGGAGCAATTTCTTCAATGCTTTTATTATCATCTATGAATAGACTACTAGATTGTGACAATTCGTAACAACAAATGGCAACCGCAGCCGCTAAATTTAAGGATGGATATTCTGGACTAGTGGGAATGAACACTAGTTTATGGGCATAATTTAATTCTTCATTACTTAACCCCCTATCTTCCCTCCCGAAAATCAAAGCTACTGGCTGTTTCGGTGTTTCTAGTAACCAAGGTAAAGCCGTGCGCGGGTTCTCTAAGGGTATTTCCCCACTGTAGTCCCTACCGATGGTAGCAATAGCACGAACACAGCCCTGTAATGCTGCTGGTAATGTGTCTACTATGACCGCAGATGCTAAAATATCTTTACCATGAACTGCCATTTTTATAGCATCAAAACATGAGCGATCGCATTGAGGATTGACTAATATTAGTTTAGATAAGCCAAAGTTTTTCATCACTCTGGCTACTGAACCTACATTTAACGCACCTGCTGGTTCTACTAATACTATTATCACATGACTGCAAGTATTTTTTATACTAGTATTTTCTGCCATCATTATTTATTTTTTCCCCATTTTAACCATCTTTTGCGCCATTGTGAAGTTGATTCTAGAGGAGAAGCTTGTACTTCTTCTTGTCGTCTTTTGAGTATAATTTCCGTAAAATCCCTTAAAGTAGGATCTCGGTAAGGAATAGCAGCACGAGTTTGTAAATATTCTTTTTCGGCTGGGGAAAGACTTGATTTTTCCTCATGTTGATGATATCCTGCTATAGTCCCTGGGGTGCGTCTTCCTACTGGTGAAGTCGAACCTACAACCAACCCAGCAGTTAACAGCGCAGTCCGTACAGCCCCCGCACAGGAATAAGTAGCAATTAATCCATTTTTGTCTAAACACTCTGATACTTTTTTGATAAATTCCACAGTCCATAATTGCGGACATTGGGGAGGTGAAAAAGGATCAAGAAAAATCGCGTCCGCTTTAAAACCAGATTCATATACCTCTGAAATCAAGCTTCTAGCATCACCAATGAGTAAGGTAGCTTGAAGATGATCTATTTTGATTTCATGCTTAAAAGCTATTTGACTGAAAACTTTGATATGTTTGATATATTTTTCGTCCCAACTATCAAATAGCTGGTTGGTAATTGCTGCTATGGGGACTGCGGGATTTATTTCTAAGCCTATCAATTCTACATGACAATGAGGATTTATTTCCCAAATTGTTTGTAAAGCTGCTGCTGTGTTATATCCTAAACCATAACAAATATCTAATAATCGCACAAACCCCGTCTTTGCTAATATTGGTAATTGAGTGGGAATCACAAACTTGAGCAAACTTTCTTGTTTTGCTCCATAGTGACTGTGAAAGGCTTCGTTAAATTCTTTAGAAAAGAAGGTAAAAGAACCATCTTGTGTTTGTTGTGGTGTAAAATCTTCTAAATTTGACATTTTATCAATAAAAAAGTCAGTTGTCAATTACTCATTACCCATTATCTATGATCATGATAAATCAATTCACTGTTTCTTCACAATGGCTATTTGATCATCTTCACAGTCCTAATGTTGTAATTATTGATTGTCGGTTTTCTCTAAATGATTCACAATTAGGAAAACAGCAGTATCATACTAATCATATCCCCAATGCTCACTATTTAGATCTAAATCAAGATCTATCTAGTCCTGTAAAGGAACATGGAGGAAGACATCCTTTACCCAATACTACAGAATTAGCAGAAAAACTAGCAGCAATTGGTATAAATTCTCAAAAAACTTTAGTAATAGCTTATGATGATTCTCGTTTAGCTTTTGCTTCTCGTTTATGGTGGTTATTAAAGTATTTAGGACATGAACAAGTAGCTGTTTTAGATGGTGGTTTTTCAGGTTGGAAAAATGCAGATTATGAAGTTACAAATGTCATTCCTATTTCTAAAAAAGGAATATTTATTCCTAAATTACAACAAGATAAAGTCGTAGATTTCGCTTATGTAAAAAATTCTCAAAATAATCCAGATGTAATTTTAATAGATTCTAGAGAAAAAGAACGTTATCGTGGAGAAAAAGAACCAATTGATAAAATTGCTGGACATATTCCTGGTGCTATTAATTATCCTTGGCAAGAAGTAACTGATTCTTCTGGTAAAATACTTTCTCAAATCCAACAATCTCAACGTTGGGAAGATATAGATACAACTAAAGAAATTTTAGTTTATTGTGGTTCTGGTGTTACAGCTTGTGTAAATCTAGTTTCTTTAGCAATAGCTGGAATTTCTAATGCTAAACTTTACGCTGGTAGTTGGAGTGATTGGATTAGTTATTAATTAATATGCAGTAATTCATGATCATTAATCAATAATTATTAATTGCATTTAATTGTCAACTGTTTACAATACAATATTAATTGCTGACAATACATTGTCAATAAGTTATGATACATTGTTAATGATTCACGATACATTGTCAATTGTTTAGTTCAAAGAGGTAAAAAATTATGACCTTTAGTTATGATCTGTTTGTCATTGGTGCTGGTTCAGGTGGTTTAGCTGCTTCTAAACGCGCAGCTAGTTATGGTGCAAAAGTAGCAATTGCTGAATATGATCTAGTTGGTGGTACTTGTGTAATTCGCGGTTGTGTACCTAAAAAACTCATGGTGTATGGTTCTCATTTTCCTGCTCAATTTCAAGAAGCAGCAGGTTATGGTTGGACAGTAGGAGATGTAAAATTTAATTGGGAACATTTTATTACATCTATAGATAATGAAGTTAACAGACTTTCAAAGCTACACATCAGTTTCTTAGAAAAAGCTGGTGTAAAATTAATTTCTGGTCGTGCTATCTTTGTAGACCCGCATACAGTTGAAGTTAATGGTAAACAATATACAGCAGATAAAATTTTAATTGCTGTCGGTGGTCGTCCCATAAAACCAGAGATACCAGGTATAGAACACGCTATTACCTCCAATGAGATTTTTCACTTAAAAACTCAACCAAAACATATCGCTATTATTGGCGCTGGTTACATTGGTAGTGAATTTGCTTGTATTATGCGCGGTTTAGGTTCAGAAGTTACACAAATTATCCGCAAAGAACAGATTTTAAATGGTTTTGATCAAGATATACGTACTAGTATCCAAGAAGGAATGACAAATCATGGTATTCGCATTATTCAAAATACCGAAGTCACAGCCATAGAAAAAGTAACAGAAGGGTTAAAATTAACCTTATCTGGAGAAAATCAAGAACCAATTATTGCTGATGTATTTTTAGTAGCAACCGGTCGTAGTCCCAATATTGAAGGACTAGGTTTAGAAAATGCTCAACTTGACTGTGTTCCCAGTTCAGAAGCAGGACCAGGATACAGTACCTCCAATGCTATCTCCGTAAATGAGTATAGTCAAACTTGTCAACCTCATATCTTTGCTGTTGGTGATGTTACGGATAGATTGAATTTAACTCCCGTTGCAATTGGTGAAGGACGCGCTTTTGCTGATAGTGAATTTGGTGATAAGCGTCGAAAATTTAGTCATGAAACCGTGGCCACAGCGGTATTTACCACTCCCGAAGCCGCTACAGTAGGTTTAACAGAGTCTCAAGCTAGAGCAAAATATGGTGATGAGATTAAAATCTATCGTACCAGTTTCCGCCCAATGTATTACACTTTAGCGGGTAAGCAAGAAAAAACCATGATGAAATTAATTGTAGATAATCAAACTGATAAGATTTTAGGCGCTCACATGGTAGGAGACAATGCAGCAGAGATTATTCAAGGTGTAGCTATAGCCGTTAAAATGGGTGCAACTAAAGCTGATTTTGATGCTACTGTGGGTATTCACCCCTCCGCAGCAGAGGAATTTGTCACTATGAGATAGTGTTTGTTGTCTATTTTGTAGGGTGCGTTATGCTGTCGCTAACGCACCGTATAGGAAAGAACTTCTTTATTCTCTGTGTTTTTACTGTAATTAATGCTATAAAAAAACATAATTTTATGAATTATCTGTATCTTCACGGTTTTGCTTCTGGTCCGCAATCAAAAAAAGCTCAAGATATTCAAAAAAGATTATCAAAACTGCAAATATCAATGTTTATTCCCGACTTAAATACAGGTGGATTTTCTGATTTAACTATCACGCGACAAATTCAACAAGTTACTACTAATTTTCCTGTAAATTCTCGACCTGTCACCCTTATTGGTTCTAGTTTAGGAGGGTTGATATCTGCTCACATAGCACAACAATATTTACAAGTAAAACGACTCATTTTATTAGCACCAGCTTTCGGTTTTTTATCCCATTGGTTACCAAAATTAGGAACAGGATTAAAATTATGGGAATTAACAAAATATATCATGATTTATCATTATGGTTATCAAAAATTACTTCCTCTACATTATAATTTTGTTAAGGATGCTCACCAATATTCAGAAGATTTATTACAACGTCCAGTTCCGACCTTGATTTTACATGGTAAATATGATAAAGTAATTCCAGTCCAGGCTAGTCGCTCTTTTGCTAATTCCCGTTTTTGGGTAGAATTAAAAGAGTTCAATAGTGATCACGCTTTAGGGAATGTTAGTCAAGAAATCTGGCAAGAAATTTCTCTATTTTGTCAGTTATAATGATCAAAGTTAATTAAGACATTTTTACTATTACCAATGCAAAATCTCAAATTTATTCGTTCTGATTTATCCCAACTTAACGCTTACAAACCTCACCCCGGAAGTGATAGCGCCAAACCAGTTAATATCCAATTTGACAGATTAGATACTAATGAAAGTCCTTTAGATCTACCACCAGAAATCAAGGAGAAATTAGCTTTTATTTATCAACAAATTATCGAAACTAATCGTTATCCTGATGGTGGTCATGAATCTCTAAAAAATGCTATATCTGAATATGTTAATGAATCAGCAAATCTGTCGAATACAACTTTTAATGCTGCTAATATCTCCGTTGGTAATGGTTCAGATGAACTAATTAGATCCCTATTAATTGCGACTTGTTTAGGAGGAGAAGGTTCTATTTTAGTCGCTAATCCTACTTTCTCAATGTATGCAATTTTAGCCCAAACTTTGGGAATTTCTGTGGTGACAATTGGGAGAAATCAACACAATTTTGAAACTGATTTAGAAGCCGCAAAATCTGCAATTTCACATACCCAAAATCCCCCCATTCGCGTCGTTTTTGTCGTTCACCCCAATTCCCCTACAGCTAATTGCTTAACAGTAGCGGAAATTACATGGTTAAAAAGCTTACCAGAAGAGATTTTAGTAGTCATTGACGAAGCTTACTTTGAATTTAGCCAAACTACCCTAGCAGCAGAATTATTACAACATCCTAACTGGATAATATTACGTACTTTTTCCAAAGCGTTCCGTCTCGCAGCCATGCGTGTAGGGTATTGTATCGCACATCCAGAAGCGATCGCTATTTTAGAAAAAGTCCGTCTTCCCTACAATCTTCCTAGTTTTTCCATTGCTTCTGCTCTCATGGCTTTGGAAAATCGGCAACTTTTATTACAATCAATTCCCGAAACCCTGAATGAAAGAACCAAAGTAATCACAGATTTATCAGCACAATCAATTCTAGAAATTACACCCAGCAGAACTAACTTTATTTACTTGCGTGTTAAACCTGAATATCAGGACGCAGAAAATCACGTTTTAACGAATCTCAACCAAAACCTTAGAAGTCAAGGTACATTAATTAGACTTCTACCCAACGGGTTAAGAATCACCATTGGTACACCAGAGGAGAACAGTCGTACAATAGAACGGATACAAGCAGCTTTATCGTAAATGTATATGTTTATGTAGCAATATCTCCCGCGAGCGATTAAGTAAAAGCGCGTTCCAAAGAGATTCGACTTTATACACCCGATATGCTAACTTACAATAAAGCTGACGAGCTTGATGATTATTTTCCAAGACATGGAGATATAAGTCTTGAAAACCCCATTCTTGGGAAATTTGCTCACAGTGAATTAATAAACTAGAAGCCACACCCAATCTCCGGTAATTGGGGTGAACTGCTAAATTAGATAAATAAGGGAAAGATTTGTGGATACCAAACCAGGAATGATTAGTTCTCACACCCATTTCTATAGTTCCCATGATTTGATGATCTTTAGTGGTAACATCAACAGCAACCAAACAAACATGATGATCTGTGGGAAACTGGAGACGATACCTCAGGTCTTCGTAAACACCCAAACGAAATAAAGGAAAAGTCCAACCCCAGAAACCTGTTTGGGAGTGAAAACTTTCAGCAACAATTTGGGCGATACTTATGACATCATCAGGTGTAGCTACACGAATTTGAAGTAGTCCAACAGATAGATTACCAGTTTGTGAGCTTAATTGGGGGTCGGGAGGGCGAAAAAACCAGGATTTCAAAGCTAGTTAGGTATTAATTTGATTTATACTTTAAACTGTTACCAGTTATGCTCAAATGCTATTTTAATTATATCCAAATTTTAAATTAAAATGATACCAACTGCCATAGATAACTATTCAAATAAATCTGAAAATTTGAGACGACATACTGAGCCAACCTGGTTATGGATTGTTTTATTTATTACCTCTGTGTCTCTGCACTTATTAGTGTTTTGGTTAATACGTTCTACTGATGAATTTCCAGCTTGGTTTCCCCAGTCTGAAAGTTTTGTCCCTATTGACTTTCTGGACATTTCTTCGGAACAAAAATCTATAATTACACCAAAATCAACTACTCCAAAGGTTAAACAACAGTCTTCTTTGTCACCTTCACCAAAATCATCAGCCATTACACACAGCAGTCAGGATCATAGTCAGATAACTTCTAGAGATAATTTATCACAACAGTATAAAAATCAAAAACCTCCAGGGACAAAATCCTTAACAAAACCACTAATTAGACAACAATTATATTCTACCAGCGCCACACCAAAAACAAGACCAATAATTCCCCAAGGGGAACTGCCTTGGAATCGTCGTCAAGAAGTTATGCTAGGTAAAGAAACCGTTCTCCCCTCAGATGTTCCCACTCCTGTAGCACAAACTCCCTTAAATTCTCATTCTAACTCAGAACCCTCCCCAACAGCAAATCAAGGAGGAGCGATCGCTACTATTACTCCTATACTGAGAGAAGAAGTAAATGAATTAATACAAAAGGGACAAATCAGAGCAGATGGTTTACCAGACGTTCTTGCTGAATACAAAGGAACTACAGACAAGGAAATAGAGCTTATTTCACTTCCTGGCGACGAAATTATTAAATCAGCAAATATACTGACTAGTTTAATAATTGATAGCAATGGATACTTTCAACAAGCAGAAATTATCACCATTGAACCGCAGGTACTTTCTGGGGAAATAAGCATTTATGAGCAAGCAATTAATCAGATATTTGCACAAGAGAGGTTTCTTGCTGGTTATAATCAAGATGGATCAAAACCAGACCTGAGCAATTTATATATTCGTCTCCAACTGAAAATTGAGCCAATAAATTCCCAATAAATGCTTGCGCTTTTAAAAAATCCATGTTATAGTAATAGAGTTAGAAATTTGCGGGTGTAGTTTAGTGGTAAAACTTTAGCCTTCCAAGCTAATAATGCGGGTTCGATTCCCGCCACCCGCTTTATTTATTTACAGTTTAGATTTTTTGAGTTCTTCCTTGAAAATCTTTGCGCGAAGTCAAAAATATTCATTTACAACCACTAAATTCTGCATCTGGTAAATTAGCAAATGCTTCTTTTACCGTTAAATACGGTAATAATCCAAATAATTCAAATTTAGGACTATGAGTAGGTAAGGGTAAATCAATAATACCAATATCTTTTCGACAACCAATAAAAAACAATCTCTTTCTTAATTGAGGAGTCCCAAAATCAGCTGCTAAAAGAACACCAGACGAAACATTATAACCTAAATTAATCATATTTATCCAAATTTCTTGGTATAGCTTTCCACCTCCTAAACCCTTCAAATTAGAAACATTTTCCATTACGAAAAAAGCAGGGTGTAAACATTCAATAAACCTGAAAAACTCATAAATCATCCCACCCCTTTTATCTTGCAAACCTCTTTGTTTACCAGCTTGACTAAACGTCTGACAAGGTGGTCCACCAAATATAATATCAGGTTTATTAATTTCACCAGAAACATTTTGCCAGAAGCTTAACGGGTCTTGAATAGTAGAAATATCTTTTTCTATCACTTGAATGTGTTCGCCAAAATAACCCTTTAAAGTTGCACAAGCATCACCCCAATTATCAACGGCTACTTTAGTTTCTATACCCTGTGTTAAATCAGCACCAATATCCATACCTCCAGCACCACTAAATAAACTCAGTGCTTTCAGAGAACGATTTTCAAATCCTAATAAATTAGCTTGTTTAACTAATTGTTGAAATACAGCTTTAGCAAGTGGAACTGGAACAGCATTACCAACCTGAAGCTGACTACTTGTTAAAGTTCCCTGCAACTGTAAATCATCAGGTAATCCTTGTAAACGAGCCGCTTCACGTACAGTAATAAATCTATCTTCATAGGGATGAACAAACTTATTAAAAATATAACCTGTAACCGTTAATGAAGGGTTTTCAGGATCAAGACGAATCATCCTTAAATTTGGTCCACCTTGTCGGTTAGGATCATGTTTTACATAGAATTTAAAACTTTCGTGCCAAAGTTCTTCAGGTAAATCTTGCATTTTTTGCCCTATTTTCAGAGCATTAATTCTTTTTTGGACATCCTCCCCTACTCGCCTAGCAATATGATTTGAAATCACTTGTAAGGAAATATTAAAATCTAAATTTTTGCTTAATCCATTCATCTCTTATATGACTTTCTGTAAAGGTTATTATACCATCAAAGAGATTAAAAATTTCTTTTTCTGGTGGTAAATCAGCGACTATTTTTGCTTGTCTTGTTTCATCTATTGTCCATACAATATCTTGAAGTTCAAGCAAATAATCATTATAGTGACGTACAGCATGAATATTAGAGAGCAGAGTAGTTTTCACTGTTATTTTACTATGCTTTGGCTTTTCCGAAGCAGCAATTTTTAAAACTTGATAAATTCCTTTTTTAATATCATCAGTTCTATCCATCCCCACACTAGATTTAGTATCAGAAATAGATTCGTACCCTTCACCACTTTTTCTTTGAGGCCAATTTACAGGTCTAGGAATAGGTTGTCCGCAAGCATTAGTTAACCAATAGACAGATTCGGGTAAATTTCCCTTACCCCTAGCAGCTTTATTATATGCAGAATAAGCAATACTCCAAAACTGGAAATAACGAGAGAACAGTTGATTATCTTTATTAAAAGCTGCTCCCATTTGCTCATATATCCATACTGAGGAATTATTATTTCCTCTAATTCCTAAATTTATAAGTTCATATTTATATACCTGATCTTCCAAATTAGGAAGAATAATATGTAAATTGGACGAAGTAAGAAAAGAATTATCTGTAGATGAATGTGAACGAGATAATAATTCACCGTCCTCTCCCAATTCAGTTTGTATTTCAACGGGTACTACTAACGGTAAAGTAGTAAGTGGAGCAGCCTTAACTTCAGAAAGTAAAACTATATTCTCCTTTTCATCATAAATGATGACATCAATAGGTTCAATACCATGATAAATTTGTAAATCTTGAGAATTGATTTTAAATAAGTGCTTTAAAAATACACACAATAACCGACTTGTTGTTTTGCCAATTGTTCCAGATGGAGGCTTATTTGCATGATGAAAAGAAAACCTGCCCTGTAAAATACATCTTGGACAAGCATTAGTGTATGGATAAATCAAAAGAGAAGAATTATCATTTGGACAGTAAAGCCATCCTTTATTAGCGAGTTTTCCATAGTATTCAGCAGCGACAATTAAATCAAATGCAGCCGCTAGTGATAGTCCAGGTGCAGTAGAAGTTAGTTTTGCATTATCGAAAGCTTGCTGAATAAGAATTGTTGCTAATACTTCTTCGTGGGGATAGACTTCTAGGGGTTTAACTCTTGCTAAAAGTTTGGCTATTTCATCAACCTTAACAGAGTCATCCTGATTATGTTCCATTGGTCTTCAAATAAATAATTTACTAATTATATAATGAATATTCATGTTTTTTTACCTATTCTTTTCTGACTTCATCAGTCAACTTAAACTTCCTTCGCTTCTTCGTGGTTCATTAACTCCGTGTCCTTCGTGCGTAGAGTGGTTCGTAAAAAAATAATCCAGAGGACGACAAACCGCCCCCATTTATTAGTCCACGTAGGTGGACTTTAGTTATATAGTAGTGTTCGCTTTTGGCCTTGCGAAACCATATTATATTCACCCAAAACCTTTAAAACATCCTCTAATATCTAATTCTCGGATCTACATAAGCATTGAGAATATCAATTAAAATACTCGCAGTGACAACAATTGCACCAAAAAATACTAACACACCTTGAACTGTGGGATAATCACGGTCAGAAATAGCTTGATATAAACGATTTGCTAAACCCGGCCAGGAAAATGTGACTTCTGTTAAAATTGCTCCACCTAACAAGGAAGCAAATGTTAATCCTAAGACGGTTATCACGGGGATTAAGGCATTTTTTAAGGCGTGGGAGACCAAAATCTTATTTTCAGAGATTCCCCGCGCTCTAGCCGCTTCTACATAATCAGCTTTTAATGTTTGTTTTAAATTAACTCTGACAATGCGCTCAAAAATTCCACTGAGTAAAATTCCCAAAGTTAAACTTGGTAAAGCTAGATGATGTAAAGATATAAAAAATTGACTTAAATTCCCACTTAATAAACTATCAATTGTATATAAACCAGTGATATTTGTAGGCGTGGAAAGATTAGGAGGAAAGCGATTAGAATTGGGAAACCAACCGAGTTGAACTGAGAAAATTAATTGTAATAACATACCCGCCCAAAACATAGGTAGTGCATAAGTAATAATCCCAAATAAACGCCCGCTAACATCAAAAATAGTTCCCGGACGGGAAGCGGAAATAGTACCAACTAAAACGCCGACAATTAAGGCTACAGCCATACTAGCAAAGGCTAATTCTACAGTGGCTGGGAAATATTGACCGATGATTTCGCCAACATTTTGTCCGCGACTGGTTAAGGAAGTTCCTAAGTCAAAGTGAAGTAAATTACCTAAATAATTGAGATATTGTAACCAAATTGGTAAATCTAAACCAAGTTGTTTTCTTAGTTCTTCTTTCGCACTTTCTGGCGCTCTTCCTCCTAAAATTGCATCAGCAGGATCTCCTGGAGTAGCTCTTAATAAAAGGAAAACAATGGTAATAATAGTTAATAGTTGCAATGGCGCAAATAGTAACCGAGAAACAATGTAATATTGTAATGCTTTTGAACGCGACATATTAATTAAAAATTCATTAATTAAAATTTCAAAATTCATAAAAACCTCGTTCCTGGTCTCTGACAAGGAATGCAGTTTTGAGTTTCTGCATCATATTATACATATTACAGCAAGTTCAGCTTGAGTGAGATACACTTTATGCGGGCAAGATGCCCGCACCACAAGAGTTTTATCATTAATATCTGTACTTCATAATACTGGGAACTGCTGTATCATATAATTAACAAGAGACAGAGCTTTAAAATGGCTTTTAAATGGCTTTCCCAGCCGGAGTCGGGGAACGAGAACAACTACTTGTTAATTGTTTTATAAATCAAGTTTTGGGTAGGATCAAGTTTAACGTTATTTACACCTTTTTGAGCAAATACATAATCTTTATTTTGCCATAATGGTATATAAGGCACATCAGTTAAAACTTGGGTTTGAATGTCAGTAAATATTTTTTTCCGGGCTTGGGGATTTTGTTCTTGGCGTTGTTGATCTATGAGTTTATTCATGATTTCACTATAATAGAATGAACCCTGAGATTGACTACCACCAACTTCACAACCTTTAGCTACTGAACCTTTTTCACAGGCTAAAAATGGCTGGACATAGTTATCTGGATCTAAAAAGTCTGGATACCAATCAAGTAAAGCGACTGGATATGAACCTTTGGAAATTTCTTTAAAGAAGGTAGCCCCTTCTACATTTTGAATTTCTAATTGTAATATACCGTCCATTTTAGTATCGGCCAGGGATTTTAGGGTTTGTGCAGTTAAACTGCGAGTGGGTGAACTTGCAGGATACCAAACTTGGACTTTAGCAGGATTTTCTTTGGAGAAACCTGCCGCAATTAAAGATTTTTTTGCTTCTTCAAAGTTACCATCACCATATTTGTCTTTAAATAAAGGTTGGGAAACATTGAAGGTTGTGGGAATCATGCTATAAAGGGGATCAGCTTGGGAAAATAATACTCGATTATTTAATAATGGTCGATCAATTAATGATGCGATCGCTTTTCTCACTTCTATTTTATCTAAAGGTTTTTGATTGCGATTTAACACCATATAACTAACTACACTACCTTGAGCGGTAATTGCTTGCCAATCTCCTTTTTTAGCACTTGCTTCTAAGCTCTGAATTTGGTCCGGTTGTAAGGATAGGTAAGCCACGTCTACCGCACCAGTTTTAAAGGCATTAAATAGGTTAACTGGACTGGTTTGAATTTGGACATTTATGCCTTTATTTTCGGGTTTTGTTCCCCAATATTTATCAAAGATATCAAATCTTAAAGAATCAGTTCCATAGTTAGCTAATTTATAAGCACCAGTCCCTACAAAAGTATTGGGTTTAAATTTCCCAGGTCCAATTTCATAGGATTTTGGTGAAACTGCACAAACTCCTGAAAATGCTAACAAGGAAGGAAAAGCTGCAAAGGGTTTTTTCAGTTTAATTGTTAATTCATATTCTCCTGTGGCTTTTACTGAAGCTATGGTATCAGATAATAAAAAAGACGGTTTACCTTTATTTTCGATGAAACGTTGAATACTAAACTCCATGGCTTTGGCATTAAAAGGAGTATCATCATGAAATACTACACCCTGGCGAATAGGAATAGTATAAGTTAAACCATCGGTGCTAACTTGAGGTAATGCTGTGGCTAATTCTGGTTTAATCTCTGTACTACCTGGTTCATACTTATATAAGCGATCGCTCATATTAAATATTAAAGTCAAGGATGATAGTTCATACGCATCAGCAGGATCAAGAGTTCTTGGTTTTGCCGTTGTTCCTATAGTGATTCGTCCATCACCCATCTGATTATTAACAATACTAGATGATGGTGTATTTGTTTTTTGTTTAGGAGTGCAACTAATAACCAATAGTAGACATAAACAGAATAGAGATAGAAACTTTGTCACCCTACCCCACCGTTGTATTAAGAGAGAATACCAAGTTATCATGGTCAATATCTTTTCAATTACAGTCACTCATTATACCACATCAAGGAATTTTGCTTTCTGTCATTGGAGAAAAAAATTCAATTATGCAACGCCGACAATACCAAAAAACGATAAGATCCTAAATTGAAAGCCTATAGTAACAATTACAAGTTGCTGTTTAGCTTTTATATCTATTTTAAAACCATTATATACTGATGTCTGCTGTTGTGATTACTTTAGAAACTCAAGCAAACTCTTCTGATCACTTAATTATTCAGCGACCCTTAGCTGGCCTATCCCTCCAGGGTAATATCCGTGTTCCCGGAGATAAATCTATTTCTCATCGAGCTTTAATGTTAGGTGCGATTGCTGAGGGTGAAACTCAAATCCAAGGGTTACTTTTGGGGGAAGACCCCCGCAGCACAGCTGCCTGTTTTCGGGCTTTAGGTGCAGAAATTTCGGAATTAAATGCAGAATTAGTGACAGTTAAAGGCATCGGTTTGGGAAATTTTCAAGAACCTATAGATGTCTTAGATGCTGGTAACTCTGGAACAACCATGAGGTTGATGTTGGGGTTATTAGCATCCCATCCCGGACGTTTTTTTACAGTCACAGGCGACAGTTCTTTGCGATCGCGTCCTATGTCCCGTGTCGTCAAACCGCTACAACAAATGGGAGCGCAAATCTGGGGACGTAAAGGTAATACCCTAGCACCTCTAGCCATTCAAGGACAAGCCCTACAACCAATTCATTATCATTCTCCCATTGCTTCGGCTCAAGTGAAATCCTGTATCCTCCTGGCTGGTTTAAACACCGATGGAAAAACCACTGTCACAGAGCCGGCTTTATCAAGAGATCACAGTGAACGGATGTTAAGAGCTTATGGAGCGCAATTGAGTATAGATCCAGACAGCAATAGCGTTACTATCACTGGTGGTGCGAAACTCTACGGACAAAGGGTAATTGTACCTGGTGATATCAGTTCAGCGGCTTTTTGGTTAGTTGCTGGTGCGATAGTTCCTGGTTCAAATCTGGTAGTGGAAAATGTCGGTGTTAATCCCACCCGTACTGGTATTTTAGAAGCCTTGGCACTCATGGGAGCAGATATTCAACTAGAAAATCAGCGAGAAGTCGCAGGAGAACCGGTAGCTGATATCCGCGTCCGTTCCAGTGGTTTAAACAGTTGTACCATCGCTGGTGATATTATTCCCAGACTAATTGATGAAATTCCGATTTTAGCAGTGGCGGCGGTTTTTGCCCAAGGCACAACAATTATTAGAAATGCGGAGGAGTTACGGGTTAAAGAGAGCGATCGCATTACCGTGATGGCACAACAACTAAATAAAATGGGTGCAAAAGTTACTGAGTTACCTGATGGTATGGAAATTACTGGTGGTACTCCCTTAATAGGTACTGAAGTAGATAGCCATACAGATCATCGTATTGCCATGAGTTTGAGTATAGCTGCTCTTAATGCTACTGGACAAACTAATATTTACCGCGCTGAAGCAGCGGCTATATCTTATCCCAACTTTACCAGCACACTTAGGGAAATTTGTCAATAATTTTTTAGAGACAGGGTAAAGGGAAAAGGTGCAGGGATGTTGACAAAGCAAAAGATTCAATGTTTCGTGAAAATTATAATTATTGTGTAATTTTTTTCAGTTTTGGTTCAAACTAATTAGATGGGAGTTTAGCAAACAAATGCTCTGCCAAAAATAATCCAGAAAATAATCCCAAAGATCAAATACTGTCAAATTTACGATAGTATGAAATAAGAAGACGCTGGAGAATAGTCTAGTGTTTAAATTATTTGTGTTGTGACATTGACAGTGAATTTGTCAGTAAGATTGGTGACGGTTAAAGGGAATAAATAAGCTTTTTGCTGTTCAACTAAGCATCAAAATCTTTAATAGAAATTACAGGTAAGGTATTCTATCTAATTATAGTGTAAATAATATGACATTTTGGTTTTTTATCGTTCTGGGGTTATTAACGTATTTACTAATGCAGTACAGTGTCGCACGGGCTACAAGAACCCCGGTGTGGTTATTGTGGCTAGTTTTAATGACACCAGCATTTATATCTACTGCTTGGAGTCTGATATATGGTGTTCAACAAACACCCCCTTCAGCACTAATTATTTCGGTTTCAGTGATTTGTTTATTATTGTATTGGGTATTGTTTAATTCGGGCAGACAATTACCTGTAAATCGAGAAAATCAATCTCAAGACAATCAAGAACAAGCAAATAATAATTCTCCTAATTCTACAGGAGAAACATCACCAGTTCGTCCCATTGACTTAGCAGAAGAAACACAACTGCGAAATTGTTTTCCCTGGTCTGTATATTTTATCCAAAAAATTGAATATCGTCCCCAAGCGATTATTTGTCGAGGACATTTGCGAACCATTGCTAGTGCAGCTTACGAAGAAATTAAAGCTAATATTGAAAAAGAATTTGGCGATCGCTTTTTAATTATATTTCAAGAAGGAATAAACGATCAACCATTTTTTGTTTTAGTTCCTAATTCTCAAGCTGCTGAACAAAATAAGCGACGAAATTCAGAAAAGATTACTCAACCGGGTTTAGCATTGGTATTGTTAATAGCAACCTTAGTTAGTACCACCTTTGTTGGTTTGAGAATTGCAGGTTTTCAAGTTGCACAACTAGAATCTGATTTGACATTATTTTTTCGGGGTTTACCTTATGCTTTAGGTTTAATGACTATTTTAGCTACTCATGAATTAGGACATTATTTAACAGCAAAATTCTATAAAATTCGCGCCACATTACCTTATTTTATTCCTGTACCTTTTTTCTTGGGAACATTTGGTGCTTTTATCACAATGCGAAGTCCCATACCCCACCGTAAAGCTTTATTTGATGTGAGTATTGCAGGACCTTTAGCAGGATTTATTGTAACTGTACCTTTATTATTATGGGGTTTAGCTAATTCGGAAATAGTAGCTTTACCAGAAAAAGATGCCATTTTAAATCCCAATGCACTTAATCCTAAATATTCCATTTTATTAGCTTTATTCTGCAAATTAGCTTTAGGAAGTGAATTAACTGTAAAATCAGCTATTGATTTACATCCAGTTGCAGTTGCAGGTTTTTTAGGATTAATTGTCACCGCTTTAAATTTAATGCCCGTTGGCCAATTAGATGGAGGTCACATTGTTCATGCTATGTTTGGACAACGTACTGCTGTTATGATTGGTCAAATTGCCAGATTATCATTACTAATACTTGCGCTGATTAGAGAGGAATTTTTATTGTGGGCTATTATTTTATTATTCATTCCTTTAAGTGATGAACCTGCTTTAAATGATGTTACTGAATTAGATAATAAACGGGATTTTATAGGATTAATGTCAATGGTTTTATTGTTGTTGATTGTGTTACCATTACCCCAATTCTTGGCTAATTTATTACAGATTTAAAAAAATTATGATCAAAAAGACAAAGGTAAAGGGCAAAATGCAAAATGCAATTACCCATTACCAATTACCAATTACCCATTACCCATTACCAATTACCAATTACCCATTACCAATTACCAATTACCAATTACCAATTACCCATTACCAATTACCCATTACCCATTACCAGCCTCAGTATTGTAGTTTAGGATTTTGATGAATTAGCGGCTTCCGTAGCCTTTTTAGAAGCATCTGTACTACCCATACGGATTTCAGATGTAAAGGAAGCCATACTAAAACCACCAAACCGCTTTAATACACTTACTCGCATCCGTAAATTAGGACTAGCAAACCATAGTCTTTCTTCAGACCACATAGTTTCATATTCAGTAATCAGTGTCAAAGCACCATCATCACCGATTTTATAGCTACCAGCAACGGGGGCTTTTTCCGCATAACCCATTTCTCGCAGTAATTTACCTTCATTTGGATTATCTGCATTGGGAACTGTAGCTAAAACCGTCGAACCCTCGTGTTTTTCCTCGTCCCATTCCATTGTCCCATTCCAAGTGACACGGGCTCCACAGGTGGCTGTATGCGGCTCAATTTCATACTGTTGACAGAGTTTAATCACTTCAGGATGATCAGGGGCTAACATCTCAATCACGATGTCTGATTTACCATCTTCTGACTGCTTAAACGCTAAATGGTGACTGGTGCGGTGAGAAAACCATTTTCCAGCACTTAATTCAAAAAATTCTTCAACCTTCATAAATAAAACTACCCTGCATCATAATTTTAACAATCTCTTTTATTATTAAAAACTAGGAAGAGACTTTAATTTCAACTCAGGTTGTTGGTTTTCTCAAGTTGTTGCAGAGAAATTCTGGCCGCTTGAGCAACGTTGTGATGACTATCTTTTGCTAGATATTTTAAAGCTGAGACACTTTGGGGTGTGGGTAAATTACCTAAAGCTTCAGCGAGACGTTGACGCACTAACCAATCTTCCGATTGAGCAAAACGCAGAATATGTGTTACAGAATCTATGTCCCGGATTTCTCCCAACGCAGAAATAGCAGCTTGTTGAATCACTATTTCTTGACTATTTAAGGCTTGAATAAGAATATCATGGGCGCGAGGGTCCTTAATATTACCTAAAGATACGGCCGCACTAAACCTTACTAGCCAATCTGTATCTTCATAAAATGCTCGTGATAATGCTTCTACTGCTCTATTATCTTCAAGATATCCTAAAGCTCCAGCCGCATCAGCACGGATACCATAATCGGGATCTGTTTCTAGAATTTTTACTAGGATAGAATAACACTCTGGTGTTTTTTTGATACCTAGAGCAAAAATGGCCATGGAACGCATTTGCAGGGAATCATCATCTAATACCTTTTTAATTAAAGGTACAGCATCATCAGCGGATACATGACGTAAATTAGCAAGAGCTATCATGCGATCACGCAAATTAGGACTTTCTAACTGAATCGAAATTAATTCTAAACTGAGAGCAGCCATTTTTTTGACAGCATTTTCTTAATTTATCTTTACTTTAACGCAATTGGGGAAATCTAAACCGTTATTTTCATGATTTTAGTGATTACACTGACTTTTTGTAATCTACCTTGTATTTTATAAAATAGTAATATCTGCAAAACTTGATGAATAACATAATCCTATTCCTCAAGTCTGATCTGACCATTGAAATAACAAGATTATATTTCATACCTATACTGTATCTTTAGTCAGAAGGGAATAAATAAAAGTAGAAGTAAAGTTAATAAAAGGGCTGCTAAATGCAGTTTTATTTCATCAGGACTCATTAGGAGAATAATCATGGTTCAACTTACCCAGCGTCCAATTACAAACAAAATCACCAATTTGCAACAGAAGTTTATCTATGAAATAAACACCATGTTTGATGCCGAAAATCGCTTTTTAGAATCTCAGCAAATGATGTGGCAATGTTCTCAAAATAATAAGTTCAAGATGATCATTGAGACGCATATTCAAGAAACTGAGCAGCACATTAAAAACTTAGAACAGGTGTTAAATATTTTAGGAGAAAAACCACAAAGAATTACCTGTGATCTTGCGTCTGGTCTAATTAGTCAATGTCAGAAATTCACACTTTTAGCAGCAGATAATCCCAAAATTGTAGACTTAGGACTGGCAGAATGGTCTGATAAGATTGAACAAATGGAAATTTTTGGTTATCGTCATTTGATTAAAGTTGCTGAAGAAATGACAGAAAACCAAGTTGTTGAATTGCTAGAGCAAAACCTATATCAAGACGAACAGGTAGCACAAAAGCTTGAGCAATTGATCATGCAGTTACTTCCAGAAGTAAAAACACCTCAAGTCAAGTCTAACGCTAAAGCTCGTTAGTCTGATCATGAGGTTTTTAAAAAACTCAGTTTAGATATTATATATAATATTTAAACTGAGTTTTGCTGTTCCGTAAAATCCTCTCTTTTTTAGATAAATTGGCAGTTTTAATCTTGAGATTTTCACAAATTAAATACCAAAAATCTGGCGTTGCTGAAACCAGGTATGAATTTAAGTGTAGAAATGTTCCATAGAACGTCTCTGCAATGGCTTAGATGTGATCAGAAATCATTTTCATACACCAAATCAGCAACGCCAAAAATCCAAAAATCTATATACTAGGAGGGAGAATCAAATTATCAATTTGATGAATAACGCCGTTGCTGCCTTGAATATCTGCTTTAGTTACCCTCGCGTCATTTACTTCTACTCCATTACTATTAACTTTAATAGAAATAGGATCTCCTTGTAAACTCTTCAATTCCCCAGATTTCAAATCACTAGCAAGTACCTTACCAGATACTACGTGATAGGTTAAAACCTGTCGCAATATTTGTTTATTTTCTGGCTTTAACAAATCTCGTACTGCATCTTGTGGTAATTTCGCAAATGCTGCATCTGTAGGAGCAAAAATAGTAAAAGGACCATCTCCTTGTAGAATGTCTGTAAGTCCCGCTGCTGTTAGGGCTTTAATAAGGGTTTTAAATGAGCCATTGGTCTGCGCTAACACTATTAAGTTCCTGGTTTCTTTGATTTCTGTTGTGGGTGTTGTTGGGGTGGGTTTAACAGTGGGAATTTCAGTTGCAGGTTGAGTGGGTTTTGTGACAGGTGTGGTGACAGTTGGTTTTTTACCACGGTTATAAAGCGGTTCGTTGAAAATACTTGGTTTGGGATTACGCACTTCTTGTGCTTGAGATGCTATAGTCATCAAAAGACTAGTGCTGGTTAATACCATGATACCAATGATTTTCCCTAATGTTAATAATTTTAATTTGCCAAATTTGGCGTAGTTGCTCTTCATAAATTTTTTGTCTTGACTGCTTACAAGTTATATCAAGACTTATAACATTTTGCCAACTAGAAAATATGACGCAAGTGTCACAAAAAATGATCATATTTTGCTGGTAGTCAGGGCTTTAACCCTGGTCTATTTAGCCCTGTTTCATTTCCCCGTAGTATCTCAAAGACAGAACTAAAGTCCTAACTATGATCTTATGTATTATACCAGTTCCGTAAGTCCTGTCTTGGTAATTCAAGGATTTGCAATTGCAGGGTATTTTCTAGAAAAAAATCTCATTGATCAAGAATATATGATATAATTAGCAGTAGCTGTTCACAGGAAAATATCAATATTTTTTCTCTTGAGTGACAGCAAATAAAACAAAAAAAAGATTAATTAACAGGAAAAATTCTCAAAGTTCAAGATATAATTATCAAGTTGATAACCATACGCTATGCTAGAACTATATCAGTGGGAACTATCTCAATTTTCTGAAAAAGTCCGTCTTATCCTAGATTATAAGGGGTTAGAGTACCGCAAAATCGAAGTTGCACCAGGAATTGGACAACTGGAATTATTGAGACTGACTGGACAAAAACAAGTACCAGTGTTAAAAGATGGCAATAGATATATTTTCGATTCTACGGAAATCGCTAAGTATTTAGACTCAACATACCCAGATAGTCCGCTCATACCGACAGAACCTAAAAAACGAGCTTTGACTTTATTATTGGAGGATTGGGCAGATGAGTCAATGGGCGTGAAGGGGAGAAAGGCACTTTTTGCAGCTATTAGTCAAGACCAAAATTTCCGTAAGGCTTTGTTACCAGTTTCCACCCCAGATATTCTCAGAAATTTTGTGGAAGGTGTTCCTGGTGATTTTCTGTCTGTGTTAGGTTTTGGGGTAGGTTGGACAACGGATACGGTAAATGCGGCTATTATTGGCTTAAAACAAGATCTGCAAATTATTACCCAATTATTGGCAGATAGTCCCTATTTAACAGGTGATGAACCAACTTTAGCAGATCTAACAGTGGCTAGTTTGTCAATGCTTTTAAAGTTCCCTCAAGGCGCTTACTTAGATTTACCAGTATCTCTCAGAGGGAAGGGATTATCTAGTATAGCTGATCATCCCGATTATCAAGCATTTTTCGCCTGGCGCGATCGCATTTACTCCCAATTTAGAAAACCATTACCAGGAATTACACCACCAGTGGCAAATGCACCTACAAACATTAACATTGATTAAGTAAGGAATTGGTAATTGGTAATCATCTTTTCCCCTGTTCCCTGACAACGAACAAGTGACAACTGACAACGGATAAGTAAGAAAATTAACATGAATTGGGGACAGCCATTAGGTTCAGTTATTCAAGGTTCTCTGACCGGAGGGTTAGAAGTTAGATTACACCCAGATATCTCCGTAGAAGATATGCGGGTAGGTAAATTTCTCGTGGTAGACGGGGTACGCTCTCGTTTTTTCTGTCTCCTAACAGATGTATCTTTAGGAACTGCAAATGACCGCATTGTCGCCAGTCCTCCCAGTTGGGAAGATAGTTTTTTACGCGAGGTATTAGCCGGTAGTGGTACTTATGGTATGATTAACTTAGCACCAATGTTAATGTTTACCCCAGAATCTCCAGAACCTATCTTTTCCACCAATGGTAAATCCCGTAATTCTTTTATACCATCTTCTACGAGTTTAGCATCCTTTCAACCCCAAACCAGTACGACGATGGAATTATTACCTGTTAAAACTATTCCTAGTCACTTTAGTCAAGTTTATGAAGCAACAGAAGACGACTTTCGTAAGGTGTTTGGCTGGGAAGATGATCCTCAACGTCAAAATTTTTCTATCGGTAAACCATTAGATATGGATGTGCCGATTTGTATTGATTTGCATCGCTTTGTGGAGCGGAGTAATGGTATTTTTGGGAAATCTGGTACTGGTAAATCTTTTCTCACCCGTTTAATTTTAGCTGGAGTAATCCGTAAAAATGCGGCTGTTAATTTGATTTTTGATATGCACTCAGAATATGGTTGGGAAGCAGTGGCCGAAGGGAAAAACGTTAATACTGTGAAGGGTTTAAAACAGCTATTTCCCGGAAAAGTGGAAGTTTATACTCTTGATCCAGACTCGACTAAACGCCGAGGTGTTAGAGACGCTCAAGAACTCTATCTTAGTTATGAACAGGTAGAAGTTGAAGATATTAAATTATGTAATCGTGAGTTAGGACTCTCAGAAGCAGCTTTAGATAATGCTAATATTCTATTTAGCGAGTTGGGTAAATCTTGGATTATTCAATTGCTGAATATGAGTAATGAAGATATTGAGATGTTTTGTGCAGAAAAAAGAGGACACAAAGGCTCAATTATGGCATTACAACGTAAACTATTACGTTTGGATAGTTTAAAGTATATGCGTAGTGCTTGTCCGCAAAATTATGTTAGAAATATAGTTCAATCTTTAGAGGCGGGAAAAAACGTAGTTATTGAATTTGGTTCGCAGTCAAATATGCTTTCATATATGTTAGTGACAAATATGATCACTAGACGGATACATGAGCATTATGTCAGAAAAGCTGATAAATTTCTCCAAAGTAAAAATCCTTTAGATCGGCCGACACCATTAATGATTACAATAGAGGAAGCACACCGCTTTCTTGACCCAGGAGTTGTCCAAAGTACGATTTTTGGAACTATTGCTAGAGAACTGCGGAAGTATTTTGTCACACTTTTGGTAGTTGATCAACGTCCATCAGGGATAGATAATGAAGTTATGTCCCAGATAGGTACTCGCATTACCGCTTTACTCAATGACGAGAAAGATATTGATGCTATTTTTACGGGTGTATCCGGTGGGGGGGGTTTACGTTCAGTCTTAGCTAAGTTAGACTCTAAACAACAGGCTTTGATTTTAGGTCACGCTGTTCCTATGCCGGTGGTCGTGCGTACCCGTGCTTATGATACCACATTTTACGCGGAAATAGGGGATATAACTTGGGAAGAAAAGTCAGATGAAGAAGTATTCACCGCTGCTGAATTAGCTAAAGCAGACTTAGGCTTTTAGTGTTAAATTAACAACGGACAACGGACAACGGACAACTTTATAAAATCCCTCCATAATCTAAATAAATCAAGTTCGGTTATCCAGCCACTTGAAAGCAACTTGAAGGGAAATTTTTGCGTCACCATAGATAAACCAGACAACTTTTGAAAGTTCAGGTAAAATCGTCATCAACATTTTGACTGGAAATAACTACAATAGTTATGAGTTGGGAAGTTTACCATTGAGGCTCTTGCTAGAAATATGAAAAAGTACACACATACTGATGCTGTTTTTTCAGACAAATACTAGATAAAAAAGCAGAATTTTGAACCTATCTAAATCTGTGAATAAAAGTCCAAAATCAAAGGCTGGTGAGAATATCTGAGAATATCTATAGTATTACCCTGGTAATATCTTGATCAAGATCATGAATAATGCTAACTTGCCATAAACAGCAATACATATTGTCAGATTATTGGTTGAGAAATTATCGGAATTAGCTTTCTGGAAAAAATATTGATTAATTATGTTTAAAAAGTAGAGGATAAAAGCAAGAATGTCTACCGCCAACAATCATACAGAAAATATCAATGCTAAATTTACGGCTGATATGGTGCGGACCTATCTGCGGGAAATTGGCCGTGTACCTTTGTTAAGCCGTGAACAGGAAATTATTTATGGTAAACAAGTACAGCAAATGATGGTCATACTAGAGGCTAAAGAAGCTTTATGGAAAGAAATTGCTCATGAACCCAGTTTAGCAGAATGGGCTGCTCATGTTCACCATTCAGAAACAGAATTAAATCATCTCATGGTTCAAGGTAGACGAGCCAAGCAAAAAATGATTGAAGCCAATTTGCGCTTGGTTGTAGCTATTGCGAAAAAATATCAAAAGCGAAATATGGAATTTCTGGATTTAATTCAGGAAGGGACTTTGGGGTTAGAACGAGGTGTAGAAAAATTTGATCCTACAAGAGGGTATAAATTTTCCACCTATGCTTACTGGTGGATTCGTCAAGCAATTACCAGGGCGATCGCCCAACAAGGTCGGACTATCCGCTTACCAATCCATATTACCGAGAAATTGAACAAAATTAAAAAAGTTCAGCGGGAATTGGCGCAAAAGCTAGGAAGGTCGCCCACACCGGTCGAAATTGCTCAAGAATTGGAGTTAGAACCCGCTCAAATTCGGGAATATCTGAATATGGCGCGTCAACCAGTCTCTTTAGACGTGCGTGTTGGTGATAACCAAGATACTGAGTTACAAGAAATGTTGGAAGATGATGGTCCTTCCCCTGAGCATTATACCACCCAGGAATTTCTGCGTCAGGACTTGAATAACTTACTGGCTGAACTCACACCCCAACAGCGTCAAGTTGTAGCCTTACGCTTTGGTTTAGAAGACGGAAATGAAATGTCCTTAGCGAAAGTCGGAGAACGGTTAAACCTGAGTCGGGAAAGAGTGCGTCAATTAGAACATCAAGCTCTCACACATTTACGTCGTCGCCGCGCTAATGTTAAGGAATATGTTGCTAGTTAGAAATATGAACGCGCACGAGGGTGTTTTAAATGATCTCAAGCGGATATACACCTCCTGAACTCAGGGGGTAATTTTTTTGTATTGAGTTTATTGTGGGAAATTTGGGAATTAGTCCTTGTCTGTATCGAGAAGTTCAGGAATGAAAAAGGTTTGATAACAAGATGTTTGGATAATTTGTTCTCAAATGCTGATAGCAATTACCACTCAAGTGAGGTACAAGCAGTGATAATAAACCGCAGATGATTTCGTACTTTATTAGATCGGGAAATGCTATATCAAAAAATAACATAAAAATATAAAAAATCAAACGTATTATTGATAACTGAAAAACAGACAATGACAATGACAAAGTAAAAAGGTCTCAAATCCCAATTTTACATCCTCTCAGAGGATGAATTGATGAAGATCAGCGTAAATTCATTAAATAATGATTATCTGAGATAATTCCCAAAAATTCTATAAATAGCGATTTTTTGATGATTTAAAGTTAAAATATATAGATGAAACTTTCGAGGGAATCTTTAATCATTAGTATTTAGTTATTATTTCAAGAAGCCAAAAAACAAGGGTTAAGTTTGTTACAGGAGAAATCGTATGCTTAATCATATTTCCAAACTCATTACTTCTGGTCAATTAAAATTTCCCCTAACTGGTTTGATCATTTCCGTTGGTGTTTTAGGTATTGTTTATTCTAGTCAACAACATCAAAAACTATTATCATCAGCAGTTTTGTCTAGTAATAATTATATATCACATAATCATCAAAATGAAGTTAATTCTGGATATTCAGTTAGATCACAACTTGGAGAAATAAAACAGGAGAAAGTCGAACAATCTCAAATTTCTAATTCTACTAATTACTATCAATTATCTCCTGATAAATTGACCAAAAATACAACAAAATTATCCACAAATACAATCAAATTAGGGAGAAAACAAAAACTCCAATTTCCAGAACAAGATGGTATTTATCTCTATGGACAATCATCAACACCAAATCAATTAGGACAAGGTTATATTGTCTTTCAAAAACACCAAAATCAAATCATTGGTGCTTTGTATTTTCCCCAATCTGAATTTACTTGTTTTCAGGGTAGTTTGGCTAAGTCAGGAAAATTAGCTATGATGGTAAGAACTTTACCTGGGGAAGTCGGGACAATAGAGGTAGCGACAACAAATACAATCCCTAAAATTAATGAAAATGAGTTCACAACTTATCCTTATTCAGTAAATTTAGAAGACTATCATCAGTTAAGTTCTGTAAGTTCTAATGATAGAAAAATTTTACAGATATGTCAACAGGAAAGCGATGGTTTTAAGTAATTAATAACTTGGTAATATAGATAGGTGATAGATAGGATATATCGTCATCACATATCTATCACCAATACAAATTACCGGATTAATTCTTAATACTCAATTCCTGCTTGCGCCTTCACACCTTGATCCTTAAAAGGATGTTTAATTAATGTCATTTCAGTGACTAAATCAGCCTTTTCAATTAATGCTGGTGGTGCGCCTCTTCCCGTGAGAATTACGTGCTTTTCCGGTGGTTTTTCAGCTAAACCTGCTAATACTTGTTCAACTTGTAAATAACCCATTTTCAAAGCAATATTAATTTCATCTAAAAGCACTAATTTAAAATCAGGATTTTTGATAAATTCTAGGGATTTTTCCCAAGCAGCAGCAGCTTTATCCAAATCTCGATCACGATCTTGAGTTTCCCATGTAAAGCCTTCCCCCATAGCATGAAATTCTAGTTGGTTTTCCCAATGACTAAAAGCGCGTTTTTCTGCTGGTTCCCACGCACCTTTAATGTATTGAACTATGGCTACTTTGTAGCCATGACCAAGGGATCTTAAAACCATTCCTAAGGCCGCAGTAGTTTTACCTTTTCCATGACCAGTATTAACAATAATTAAGCCTTTTTCTGGTATGGCTTTAGCTATTCTTTGATCTTGAATTTCTTTCCGTCGTTGCATTTTTTGACGGTATTTCTCATCAGTTTGCGATGATGATATTACCTGATCAATTAAACGGGAAATCTCTTGATCTGAATTTAATTCTTCTGGTGTGTCGCTTTTCATAAACCCTGTTGATAAATAACTGTTAAGACTAAAAACATGAAGTACAATTTTTGTGTTTTGATAAATTCATTAGTTATTCTAGATTAGAAATGATCTAAATTCTGTTAGCTGTGATCTTAATGATTTAAAATTGATAGAATCTATTTTCAGTAATTTTTAAACATAAGCATTTCTGCTTCGAGTCGTTGACATTCTTCTTGATATCGAGCAAATTCAATATCTAGAAATTCCTTATTAGCATAATAATAAGTCAATGCAGTGTAAATACCTGCAATTGTCAAATAAGGCTTATCTTCAATAATTTCTTCTGGGGTCATACCAGATTTAATTTCATTGACAATATACTGAACAGTAATACGAGTGTCAGCAATTCGCGGACGACCACCACAAGTATCTGGTGTGCTAACAATTAAAGTAGAAATATCTGTGAGGGTTGACATCGGTTTGTGACTTAATCCTCTGGGATAATCTTATTGTAAACCAAAAAGAGCGATCGCAGTTTCAACATACTTCCTGTTTTGCTTTTTGCGCCAGCAGTCTATCACGCAACCCTTGGGAATCAAATCTGGCCTCATTTATTTTACGAATTTCCTGTGCTTGTTGCTGTCTTTGCTGTAAATACACTTCCACTTCTTGTTGATGATTGAGATAGAAGGCAATGGTAGCATAAATATCAGCAAGTTTCAGGGATGGATAACGATAAGCAATTTCTTCTGCTGTTGTTCCTTGTTTAAAAACAGCAATTACCGTATCGAGTGTTACACGAGTTTTACCTATCCTAATCACACCATCAGTGGTAAATTCCAATGGTGGGGGTTGGGATGGAATTTCCTCAGAGAGACTCACTAAAGCTTGTGCCATAATTAATAACCAGTTAGTTGTCTTTAATAATAGCAAATAATAAAAATACAAAACTGCATTCATCCTTGAGTATACCATTAAGGATTGTCCCTAACTCATATCGCTAAATAACATTTTAGGAACTTCCGTACAAATACGATAACATTATATTCGGCATATTTAGTATTCAGGATTTCTCAAAAATGTCACAAAAACAAGGTAAGAAAATTGCACCTATCCCCATGTCTAACAATGTTAGCGTAGTTGACTTAATTGATACCTATTTTACCGCTTACAACTCAGCCCGGTTGCGGGAAGCCTGTCAACTGCTGACTAAGGATGTCTTTCAACCAGGTGTCACAGTGGGTGTTAGTCTTTCTGGGGCTATGACACCCGCAGGTTTTGGGGTTTCCGCCCTTGCGCCCCTAATTCGCAATGGTTTTATTGACTGGATGATTTGCACTGGTGCTAATCTTTATCATGATATGCACTATGGTTTGGGTTTTGAATTGTTTGCCGGTAGTCCCTTTTTAGATGATGTCAAATTGCGCGAAGAAGGAACAATCAGAATTTATGATATAATTTTTGGTTACGATGTACTCCTAGAAACCGACGCTTTTATCCGTAAAGTTCTCCAAGCTGAACCTTTTCAAAAGCGTATGGGAACGGCGGAATTTCATTATTTACTCGGTAAGTGTGTGTGGGAAATAGAACAGCAATTGGGGGTGAAAAATTCCTGTTTGTTGGCGACGGCTTATGAATATGGCGTACCTATTTATACTTCTTCTCCTGGTGATAGTTCTATCGGTATGAATGTCGCTGCTTTGGCTTTAGAAGGTTCAAACTTGGTATTAGATCCGGCCATTGATGTCAATGAAACCGCAGCGATTGTTTATGGAGCGCGAGAAAATGAAGGCACAAGTGCGGCAGTAATTATTGGTGGTGGTAGTCCTAAAAACTTTTTACTACAAACACAACCGCAAATACACGAGGTCTTAGGATTGGAAGAACGAGGACATGATTTCTTTGTTCAGTTTACTGATGCACGTCCTGATACTGGTGGTTTATCTGGGGCGACTCCCGCTGAAGCTGTGAGTTGGGGGAAAATTGATCCCGATGAATTACCTAGTGCCATTGTTTGTTATACTGATAGTACAATTGCTTTACCTTTGGTGACAGCTTATGTCTTAAATCAATGTTTACCTCGCTCCCTGAAGCGGTTGTATGATCAACGTCAAACTTTATTAGATACATTGCAAAAAGATTATTTAGCGGCTAAAAATCAGCCTGTAACTGAGATGAGTCAGAAAACAACGGCTACTTATCCCTGCGGTACAATAATTAAAGGTTAAAGTGGCATTGCTGATTTTTGGGATCAAAAACAATTTTGCATATATTTAAAACCCTTGTAGAGACGTGACCTGGGTAGGGGTTCTCGGCTCTACACCCAAAAAACATCCCGCATTTATGCAGCGCCGTTTTTAACTTTCCCTGATCTCAGGTTCTTGCTTTCACAAAGAGCCTGATTTTTTGTTAGAATGGCATGAACGATATAACTATTTAGATTATGTTTTCTTAACTGCAATTTAGCCGGAAAACTTTAATTAGTCGTGAAAGAAACAATATCTCCGTTAGGAACTTGAGAGGATGTTTGAAAAGTCTAACTTGGGTGATTAGAAATCACATCTACACAGACAAAACCTGCCTACACAGGTTTCAAATCCTTAATTTTTCGTTAGTCCACGCAGGTGGAATTTGCTTGTGTAGTAGCGAATTTATTCGCCGAAAACTTTTAAGACAACCTCTTAGACCTAAAGGTAGATTCGTTTCACCTCTATCTGTTAATTGACTACATTGGAAACGAAAGTTAAATACTTGTATCGTTATATAGGAATAGGAATAATATTTGATTTTTGAATTAAAGTCTCCCTTCCTGTTCCCTATCTACATCAAAAATTCATGAATCAAATCGGATCACTATATGTAACATTAATTTTAAATAAATTTATTCAGTCAGGATGTATACAAAAAAAAGGACTAAAAGTCAAATACATAGAAGCGTGAATGAAACTCTACACACAAAAAACATTAAAAATCAGCAAGTCTATCAACGCTTGAAATTATCCCTGAGTCTGGGGTTACGGAGACAAATTCTATTTGCTATATGTGATGATTTAAAGTTAAGAAATCGCATAGCAGCACGTTTACACTCAGTCCTAGCTTATCCCGTGGGAAATATCCTCTATCAGCAAGAAAACACAGAAGAGTTGAACACTCAAGCTTATCCAAGGTTAGTCACCTGGCGATTAAATGTCAACGATCCTAATCCTATAGCTCAAATAAATCAATGGTTGATTAATTATCCACCTCCTATGGTCGGAGGTTCAAAAAATAATTCTGGCCGTCCTTTACCTACCCCTGGATTTCAAATTGTAGGGGTGGAAATGTTGACTAAAGAACCAGTCGCAGTACAACGGTTATTTTTAAATTATCTCAAGCTCAGTGAAACATATTTATCGGATCAAGAATCAAGTAGTTTTTTAGAATCTAGTTTATTATTTTGGGTTTCTCGTCCTTGGTTATCAGCAATTCAGCAATCAGCACCTAAATTTTGGCATTATCGAACCGGTGTATTTGTATTTGCAGGAGAACCAACACCAACTATAGATAATAGAGTTTATCAAGAAAATATCACAGATTCTTTACCTCTATATCAGGAAAATTTGCAGGATTTATTTGTTGATGAGGAAAAAATTTCTCCGAATATTAAACTAACAATTCCACCAGATATATCTACAACTAAAAATGAAAATTTACTAACACAAATACTTCCAGAATATCCTGATCAAGCTTCTCAAGTAACTACTGAACAAAGTTTTCCATATTTATCTCATATTAACCAGGAATTACATGAATTAATTCAGGAAACACTCAAGACTGATGATGGCGGACAAACACAACAAATATTATGGGAACTTGAGCAATTATATATTGCTAATGTCCCAGAAAATGAGTTAGCAATTCCTGGGAAACGTTTCGCTATCATTTATCAAAATCTGGGTAATTTATATCGCTCACGCATTGAACAAGGACAAGCAACTCTCCAAAATTTAATGATAGCAATCCTCGCCTATCAGCAAGCAGTTAGCTATGATGAAAGTTCTCCACAAATTCCAGATATTTTAAATGATCTGGGAACACTTTATTGGATGTTACACCGCATCCATTCCCAAGAAGCAAAAATTTATATTCAGCAAGGTATAGATTTTTATAAATTAGCACTCAAGCTAATTACGGGTGATACTCAACCAGAAACTTATGCTCGTATCCAAAATAACTTGGGAGCGGCTTATGGTGATTTGGCTAGGTTTTCTGAACCACTGGAAAACTGGAATCTGGCAGTTATGGCTTACCATGAAGCACTTCGTTACCGACAGGAGGAAATAGAACCTTTAAAATATGCTGCTTGTCAGAATAACTTAGGTACAGCATACTGGCATTTAGGACAGTATAATCAGCCTGTAGAATATATTAAAAAAGCGATCGCTGCCTATAAGTTAGCACTTGTTCACTATCAACCGTCCGATGAACCTCTAAAATATGGCATGATTCAAAATAACATTGGTACGGCTTACTGGAATCTCTCTCAATATGAACAACCAACGGAAAATCTCCAATTAGCGATTCAGATCTACACTCAAGTGCTAAAATATCGAACATCAACTAATTCCCCCCAGGGCTATGCTGCTACTCACAATAATCTCGGTATCGCTTACTGGCACCTAGCAAACCAACAGACAACAACAAAGGAAGATCAACAAAAATTTATCAAGTTATCTATTAATTCTTATGAACAAGCTGTGAATACTGCTCACTCATTAAGTAATATCAATTTAGGTTTTGATTTGTGGTTAACACATAATACTCTGGGAATAGCTAATTATCATTTAGTTACTAATGTCGCTTTTAATGGCGATCAAAAAATCCTTTCTCGACATTTAGAAGCTGCTTTAGAAAATCATTTACAAGCCTTAAATGGATTTACTAAACAAACAGAAAACTATCAAACAACAATCAACTACATTATTAAGGTAGTTCGGACTTTCTATCATGAGTTAGGCATTCAAGGACAAAATTTGGCTTTATCTAAACTGCCAGGATATTTATTAGCCGATATTTTAACAAAATTGTAAATTGTTTGGTAATTGATAATATGAAAGAAATAGTGCTAGAGGTTCGTAATCTACAAGTAGAATTTATTAGTGATAACCGTAAAGTTAAAGCTGTAGATGGTGTTAGTTTTCAGTTACGTCAAGGTGAAACTCTCGGTATAGTGGGAGAGTCGGGAAGTGGAAAGTCAGTGACAGCTTTAGCAATTATGGGTTTATTATTATATCCCGGTAAGGTCTCTGCTGGGGAAATTTGGTTTTCTCCAACTCATGGCCAACCACTGAATTTATTGGCTTTGCTACCTCAAGAAATGCAGCTTTATCGCGGTGGTGATATTGCTATGATTTTTCAAGAACCAATGAGTTCTTTGAATCCAGTTTATACTATTGGATTTCAATTGCAAGAGGCAATTATGCGTCATCAAAATGTGAATGCAATTCAAGCCAAAGCAATTGCTTTAGCTGGTTTACAAGAGGTTAAACTATTACCTAGTGATGAACAAATTCAACAACAATATCTTAATTATGATTTATCTGCACTGGATAGTTTTAAATTAGCACAATTGATCAAGCAGCATAAAGAAGCTATGCTAGATCGCTACCCTCATCAATTATCAGGAGGTCAGCTACAACGGGTTATGATCGCTATGGCAATTTCTTGTAACCCTTCTGTGTTAATCGCAGATGAACCAACTACAGCTTTAGATGTAACTGTGCAAGCAACAATTTTAGAATTGTTGTCTGAATTACAAAAAACTCGCAATATGGCTGTGATTTTTATTAGTCATGATTTGGGATTAATTTCGGAAATTACTGACCAAGTAGCGGTAATGTATCAAGGTAAAATAGTCGAATATGGTCCAGCTGCACAAATTTTTAATCACCCTCAACATCCCTATACTAAAGGACTTGTAGCCTGTCGTCCCAGTCTTAACTATCGTCCCCGCAAACTCTTAACTGTTTCTGACTACATGAATATAGTCAAAAATGAATTGGGAGAAGTGACAATTCAGGCTAAAGAACCAGTCAAACCATCGGAAATTACTGATAAAGAATTTGCAGAAAGACTGGCAAATATGAGCGCGAAACAACCGCTATTAACAGTGCGGAATTTAGAGGTGGGTTTCCCAGTACGAGGTGTATTTGGAGAAACAAAACGCTACCATAAGGCCGTAAATGGCGTTTCTTTTGATGTTTTTCCCGGAGAAACTTTGGGATTGGTGGGAGAATCAGGTTGTGGTAAAACTACCTTGGGCAGAACTCTACTGCGACTAATTGAACCCATGAGCGGTAAAATATTCTTTGAGGGACAAGATATTACTCACTCAACAGGGAAAGCTTTACAGCAGTTACGACGGAAAATGCAAATTATTTTCCAAAATCCTTTTAGTTCCCTCAACCCCCGGATCAAAATCGGACCTGCAATTATCGAACCTCTGTTAATTCATGGTGTGGGTAAGTCCAAACAACAGCAACAAGCTAGGGTAGTCGAACTTTTGGAAAGAGTGGGTTTAAGTGCAGATGATATGAGAAAATATCCTCATCAATTTTCCGGTGGTCAACGTCAACGAGTTTGTATTGCTCGCGCTTTAGCTCTAAACCCTAAGTTTATTATTTGTGATGAGTCAGTTTCAGCTTTAGATGTTTCTGTACAAGCGCAGGTTTTAAACTTATTGAAAGAATTACAAGCAGATTTTCAACTTACTTATATCTTTATTTCCCATGATTTAAGTGTAGTCAAATTTTTGAGCGATCGCATTTTAGTTATGAATCAAGGTAAAATTGTGGAATCAGGTACATCTGAAAGCATTTACCTCGAACCAAAGGAAGAATACACGCAAAAACTAATTGCTGCAATTCCTACAGGTAGTCCTGGGAGGTTAAAAAATCGCCAACAACAATAAAATTATAGGCAAATAATGCCCTCATAGGCTTGTTACAACTTACAAGTGTCAACACGAGAGAAAATTAACATATACACCAGTATATACATATACTTCTTATTATACATACGAGGAAAGTTTCCGAACTGCACTTTTTGGGCTTTGTTGTCGAAAGTAATATCTTGGTAGTAGAACCATTGTCCCCCCCTTCTCCAACCTACTTTGTCCCCAAAAGCTTCCCAAATTTTCTTGTCGTAGTTTCTCGTTCCCCCCAAACCCTGATAAATCTTTCTTTGAACAGAAAAACCAAACTTACCATTACTGTATTTTACCCATAATTGGTCAATAATGCGGAGGTCCTCACAGGAAAAATTATCAATACTACTAGTATTTAACCAACCTTGCTGTTCCCGCTTTGCCACCGTTAATATTACTCTTAAAGTTTCCTTGTCTGCTTCCCTCCATTTTCTTGCTGCAAGTAGGTCACGCAGTTTTTTGTAGTCCACTCCAGAGGATGACTTTAATTTTAGCTGTTGATTGACAGATTGAGTGGTAAAATTTTGACGAGTAAAAATTTGTCTCACCTTTGAGAGGAAAGAAGAAGAACTTTTTCCTTGAGGTGTGGGGATATTTTGCCTTTGTCTTTGCTGTGCCAAAATGGGAGGAGAATAAATTGGTAGCGCTGTGGGAATATTTACCACAGGTTCAACTAACGGTGCTATGGGAACATTTACCGCAGGTTCTACGGACAAACCTAACAACTCCCGAAATTCCCGCACAGTTTGAGGACGGTTTATTGACTCTAACTCCATTCCCTTGATAATAGCAGCATTTACCCGATCACTAATCTGTTGATTATATTTTTTTGGTGGTGGTAACAACACATCATATTCAACCCGATAATTAGAGGGAATAGGAACTCTAGTAGTTAGTAAGGTGTACAAAGTTGCAGCCAGAGCATACACGTCTGTATAATAACCAAATTGTCCGTGACGTTGATATTGTTCTATGGGCGCGTAACCCTCTGTTTTCACCTCTGTCATACTTCTGATTTTACCAGGTTTAAATTCCCGCGCTAACCCAAAATCAATTAATACCGCTTCATTGCTTTTAGGTCGCAACAAAATATTACTCGGTTTAATATCTCTGTGTAACAGTCCCCGTTCATGAATACATTCTAAAGCTTGCCCAATTTGATCAATATAGCGCAAAGCTTCCTCTTCTGACAACCACCCATTTTCACTTAGGTAAGTCCGTAAATTATAACCGTCAACATATTCCATGACAATAGCCCAAAGTCCATCTTCGACAAAATTGTCGTAAACTCTGACAACATGAGGATGATAGCATTTTGACAGATCTAATGCTTCTTTGCGGAACTTCTTTTGTCTTTTTGCAAAATCTGGTTTTTCCTGTTGTTGACGGTTGAGAGTTTTAATGACAACTAACCTGTTTTCCTCAGTGTCTAGTGCTAAATAGGTTTCACCAAAGCCACCCGCGCCGATGACCTTTTTAATGATATACTGTCCGTTCTGTAATGCTGTATTAGGTATCCAGGCTTGCATAATATCAAGAATTAGGATGTATAGATTAAAGTATCTGTAGGATTTAAGATGTATACAATTAACTTGTATCATCCTGATCTTAACTTCTCTCTGTTCAAAAAGGCTCTAAAAACCTATTCCCCCTTCACAAACTCCAAATATCCCTTACTCAGTTCTTCCACAGATAAATCATAAAATAGTTTACCATGTTCAGGGGTTGCTAAATCTGGATTTGAACCCATACGACCATCTGAATAACGAGAACGAAAATCAATAGCATTATAAATACTATGTCCACCTGCAACTTCTGGGGTAAGAAATGCTTTTTTAATTGCTTCTGGATAAATATATTGAGTAACCGCTACTTCGCTAGGAGTAGCATGAGAACCTTCTTGATCACCATACAATTCTTGGGCGAGTTTGTAAACCGAACCAGCCATAAACCAATTAGCAATTTGACATTGAACTTTGGTAAAATTAGCTATTTGTAAGTCTTCTAAATGAGCATAAGTTTCCGAAAAAGCAGCTTTGAGAGTCGCAATATTTCCCCCATGTCCATTAATAAAATAAAACTTGGTAAAACCAGCTTTGACTAAACAGGTTAAATAATCTTTAACTACTAAGATTAAAGTGCTGGGACGTAAACTAATTGTTCCCGCAAAAGCTGTATGATGTAAGGCCATTCCCACATTAATTGTCGGTCCAACCATTGCTTGAGTTACTTCCCCCACACCCTTTGATATACATTCTGCACAAATTGCGTCTGTACCAATTAGTCCTGTTGGTCCATGTTGTTCTGTTGAACCAATGGGTAAAATAATTCCTGAAGACTTTTGTAAATAAGTTTCAACTTCCGGCCAAGTGCTTAAATGTAAGAGCATTTTTTATGAAAAATTAACCAGTTTACAACTAAATTATTATCATTCCCAGAATCCCGACCTCTCAGATATATTCATATCATAATTATGTTGATTAATTGATAACAAGAAGTCGGGAATCTTTTTTCTAAATTAACCAACTATTTTCCACCAACCAAAACTAGGTCCGATAAATCTAATTGTGATCCAGACAACAACCATAGTACCAATACCTATCCAGGCACCACGAGTAGTGATAGCTACAAACTGTGCAGCTTGAGTTTTAGTAATGGGAACCCAAGGTAATATTCTTGCAGTGTTTTGTCCGTATTCTTCCCCTAGTGAATTTTTACGTCGTTTTGCTTCACCCATAATTTTATCATTGACTTTCTTGACAAGTTCAATTTAGATTTTAATAGAAATCAGTTATTAGTTGATGATTGTCGCCATCAATTAACTACAATCATCTTCATTATCAGTGACAAATAAACTAGGATCAAGGTAGTTTAAACGTGCTAAGGGACTCAGAGAAGAGAGAATTTGCGCTCCATAACTGCGGTTAACAACACGACTATCTAATAAAGCTACAATACCTTGATTTTCGCGTACAGGTGCGATCGCTCTTTGTAATTCATTCATGGCTTTTGGTAATAAATATAAACGAAACCAGTCTTGATGTGATCGCTTGTAATGAGCCACTCTACCAGCTACCAAAGGATTTTCTAAAGAAGGTAAAGGTAAAGTAGCAATAATTAACAATCTGGGGGCCGGTAAAACACCTTGATTTTCGCGCCAAAATTCCCAACCGGTAATTAAAATCCCATTTTCATCTAAACAAGTCTTTTCCACCAGCACCCGTGAACCAAATTCAGCCGCTAAAATTGATCCTACCCTAGCCTTTAGTGGCACGTCTCCTACCAATATTACCGTCATTCCTGGGGCTGTAGCACTCAAACATACTAAAGTCCGAACTTGGTGAATTAAAGCTCCTTGAAATTCCGGTGTATTTGGTAAAGGCAACTTATAAGGAACATAAAGTTGAATTGCTTCTCCTTGACTATCAGCAGCAAACTTTAAACAGGTAACATCTTTTAAACCCAACCGTTGACGGAAAAGGGGTGCTTCCGTATCTGGTTCTAAAGCACTACCAATTAATACTACAGGTTGACGCTGCCAAATTGGTGCAGTAATTTCATCTAATTCTAGAGGGGCATAATATAAAGAAAATAACCCTTGACGACGGGCAATAGTCGCCCAAAACAGAGTAAATTCAGCAGAAGAAACCAGCGAAAAATCTTGTAAATTCGGGATTTTTTCCCAAAAATTGCGCCAAGGTTCAGGAAGATGATTCGGCTCTAAAGACAAGTATAAACGTTGTAAAATTTCGATTTCTGACTGAGAAATCAGATAACAGTGATAGGGATTTTCCGGGTGCTGAAATAATTGATGTGTCAGTTGTACCTTAGCTTCCCGAATTAACTCAACTTGATATGGATAAGCGAGCATTAACTCATCCCAGTCATGAGGTTGAATAGTTTTAGTCAACTGAGAACGCACCCAATCTTCCAAATCATCAACACCATCAATAATTGTGGGAATATGAGCGGGAAAGGGATTGTTATCAGCCAATTGTCCCTTTAACCAAGCGGCGGGGGAAATCAATAACAAACCCTGAAAATCAGGACTTGGCCAAGTGTCACCAGTTCTAATAGGTTTATTTCCTGGTAGCCACTGCTGGAGTCGGGGAATTTCTACCCTTAACAACCGTTGCTGTACAGTTTCCGAAGCGACAATAATTACAGAACCATGCCACATTAAAGCAGAGGCGATAAAACTGGTGCGATATCGGCCTTGGTGTCCACAACCCGCCCCAACTTGAATTAAAGCACTACGTCCCAAACGCAAAGCGCGTGCTACCAACCTAGCCATGGTTAAATGATGAGGCCAAGAAGGGAAACCCGCCTGCGATCGCAGGAAGTTATGTAATGATAAATGAACTTCTGCTTCAATCACGCGCTTTATATTCCATAACAAGTGTTTTTTTTGGGAACTACCTCATAAACATAACCAAGAGTCCAGGGGGAATAGAAATTCCTCACAACTGACAACTGACAACCCACAACCCACAACCCACAACTCACTGATTATCTAAAATTATGCCAACTTATACAGGAATTTCCAGTCAAGCCTTCAGACACCCATTAGATACCCAAGCAGAACAAGCTTTACGCAGTTTACCCGGTTTTGATTTAATCGCTCGTAAATTTGTAGAATTTGTCTATGAACGCCCTCAACTTGTTTATTTAATGGGTAACTCCATACAAGTCGGACCCCGGCAATATTCTACTATTTACCAGATTTTCCGGGAATGTATCCGGGATTTGGACATTAGCGGTGAACCGACATTATTTATTGCCCAAGATGCTCAAGTCAATAGTTATGCACTAGGACAAGACAACCCATACATAGTCGTTAACACTGGGTTACTAGAGTTACTCAATGAGTCGGAACTGCGGACGGTCTTGGCTCATGAACTAGGCCATATTAAATGCGGTCATACTATTTTAATCCAAATGGCGATGTGGGCGATGAATGCCGCTTCTGTCCTGAGTGAATTAACCTTGGGTTTAGGTAATTTTGTCAGTCAAGCCTTGATTTATGCTTTTTTTGAGTGGCGACGCAAAGCTGAGTTATCGGCTGATAGAGCGGCTTTATTGGTCATGGATGATTTAAATCCAGTCATGTCATCTATGATGAAACTTTCTGGAGGTAGTAACAAATATGCCCATGAATGTAGTTTACAGGAATTTATTCAGCAGTCAGAAAAATATCAAGCGCTAGATGATGACGGGCTGAATCAAGTATATAAGTTTTTAATCTACAATGGCGCCCAGGGAATGATGTTAAGTCATCCTTTTCCTGTGGAACGTTTGCACTATTTACGCAGTTGGGCAGTATCAGAAGAATACCAGGAAATCAGAAAAGGTAACTATGAATATTCTGCTGACGGCTCAGTTAATGTTACACCAAAAACACCTGAGAATGAAGCAGAAAGATTACGCCAGCAAATTGAAGAATTACAACAAGAAATCAACAAAATCAAAAAATAAATGACAAAACCCCTGATTTCTTGTAGAGGTCAGGGTTTAAATTAATAAAGCGGGTTCTAATTGCTGAAAATGAATAAATTTTAATTTTTCTGCCGTTATTTAAGGTTATTTTAACAATAAAATTTTTTCTTATTCTAGTATATTTGCTCCTTAATGTACTAAAATGTCTGTATCTTGCATTGCTTACTTGATAAAGCCATTTTACACAAGGAGTAGAAATTGCATTATGTTCACAGATGATGAAAAGGATTTTATTAAAAATTGGGTGATCTTTGAAGCTATATTTTTGTTTTTCATAGCTGTTGCTGTTACAGTTTATTTCATCTCAATGATTTTAACTACTGACAGTACAGAATTATTGACAAACAAATATAAATATATTATTGAAAGTTTTAAAGTATTAGGTTTATTCATTAGTGGAGAGGCAATAATTGTTAATGTTTACTTTGCAGGTAGGCGTGCAGACGCTATGGAAGAGACTGCAAAGGCTACAAATAGAAATGCAGACGCGGCAAATAAAAATGCAGAGGCTGCAAATAGAAATGCAGAGGCTGCAAATCAAAAACAAATTACAGAAAGATTTTCTAAAGCTATTGAACAGCTTGCGAGTGATAAACCGGAAGTTATATTAGGTAGAATTTATACTTTAGAACGAATTGTGAGAGATTCTGAACCAGACCAATGGACAATTATGGAAGTTCTGACAGCTTTTGTCCGTCAGAATGCACCTATTATAAAAGAAAATGAGTCACAATCTCCAGAAGATCAAGAAAAATTCCTAAAACTTAAAATTTCTATTCAAGCGTGTTTAACTGTGATTGCAAAACGTAAACACCCAGATTTAGAAAATAAATATATTGATTTAACTGAAGTTAATATTAGTGGATTCAATCTCGTAGGATTGAATCTCAAAGGATTCAACTTCACAGTAGCAAACCTCACAGAAGCTAAACTCACAAGAGCCGACCTCACAGAAGCCGACCTCAAAGGAGCGATACTCACAGGCGCTACAATGCCAGATGGGTCAATTCATAATTAGGAAAAGTAAAATTACTGAAATCTCAGACTAGAAATGGCATAATAGAGACTCAAACCTTTATACTACTACTGGGGTTGTTGATCATGACTAAAGTATATTGTAGTTAATAGCAGACTTGATGATACAGGGGTTTCCGCTTTTATGAGGTACAAGAACCCCACCCCCAACCCCCTCCCCGCTCTTCGAGAGGGGGCTTATGACTTCAATATTCTGTAAATCCTTAAATCCTGGATATCCTGATTTAGACAAGAGGTAGCATCTGGGAAACTACAATTTCTAAATCAGGAAAATCTAAAGGAGATATGTTTTGATGTTCTGTGATAATTTCTCGATTTTGATAACCTTCTGCTGTGGGATTTCTAAATACAATTAACTCGCGTTTCACTACATCTAATACCCAATAATCCTTAATTCCTGCTTGAGAATAAGCTTTAGCTTTGATTTCTGTATCTAGTTTTAAACTACTATCTGCAACTTCGATAATTAAATAAATTTCTGCTGGAGTAGGATGATGATCTGCATAGTCTAGCGGATCTATTTTCACTACAGCAATATCTGGTTCTAGTTCAGACCTTTCATTTAATTTTACAGGGTCTTGAATAGCTATGCAAGCTTTATGACCAATTCTATTTTCCAACAACTTATATGTTCTTCCCACTGCTGAACGGTGGGCTGTTCCTTTAGCAATCATCCAGATTATTTTCCCCTCTAATAATTCTACCCGTTCACTTGGTTCAAATATTCCTGCTTCAGCCATTCTGTGGTATTCATCAACAGTCCACAGCCGTAATTGTAAGGGTGATTCTGTGGTTTGCATAGTTAATTAAGGTGAATATTTATTCACTATTATATGATGATTTGTCTGAATCAGGATGTCCAGGATTTCAGGATTTACAGGATTTTTTATGAGATAATGGAAATAAAGAAACTGTGAGTTGATCATGATTACTGAATTAATGGTTCAACCCTCATCTTTAATATCTTCTGGTATTAAGATGAGTGAATTTGGTGATATTTATCTATTTAAGTTTACCGACGAACTACAATCTCGTTTTGAAGAACTATTAGCAAAGAAAAAATCTGATATGCTGAATTCTGAAGAAAAAGCGGAATATGTGGGTATTTCGGAGTTACAGCGAATTTTTACCTTAATTAATGCTCAACTAGCGGCTAAAAGTAAATGGTGTCCGAACCAACTCGACGACTTATAAGAAAACGAGCTAAATTCTTATGTGAATATTGCCACTCTCCTGAATACCTGAGTCCCGACCGTTTTACCATTGACCATATTATGCCGCAGTCATTGGGTAGTTCAGATGAACTCGATAATTTGGCTTTAGCTTGTCATTGCTGTAATGAGCGTCATTATAATTTTAATGCGTTTATCTTATACTAGCGTGTTGTTTCAGTAAGTTCTGAATATATTGCCGATATTCTTCTAATTTTGCCATTGTGCTATTACCTCTTTTTCAATATTATAAACTACTAAATAAAGTTGATTCATTTTAATCAAGACTTACGCAAAATATCTCTCAAATCCTCATTTCTCCGTGACCTCTGCGCCTCTGCAGATGTCATAAATATTTATAAATGTTAATAATTCACAAAATAAATATATAATTTGACGTATTTTTTATTACAAAAATTCTTTAAATAAAATCCCAAAACATCTACCAATAGGATATTCTCAAGACAGATAAATTTTAGTTTGCTATTAATTTTGTTAATTGTTACATTGCTGAAATTAGTGTAAGTAGGTTGGGGTTAAAAATTGTCGTTATGACAAGGGAACAGGGAACAGGGAACTCTTAACAGGGAGCAGGGAACAGGGAAGAGGCTTCGCACTGAGCGTCAGCCGAACGGTTTTGGGACACTTTACTTTTCGTTACTTATGTCGGTTTTTTTCCGTTCACTTACTTAGAGAAAACACAAAAGTAGGACTTTTCATGCACATACCTGATGGATTTGTTTCTGTACCAGTTGCCGCAGTGACCAGTTTAGCTAGTGCGGCGGCTTTATTTGTAGCTTTTGAGCGATCGCAAGCAGCTTTTGGTATTCGTCGCGCCCCCATATTAGGTTTAACCACTGCCTTTATTTTCGCCGCCCAAATGGTTAATTTTCCCGTAGCGGGGGGGACAAGCGGCCACCTATTGGGAGGGGCTTTAGCAGCGATTATCTTGGGTAGTCCTTGGGCGGGAATGTTATGTATTGCCACGGTTTTAATTATTCAAGCCGTGTTATTTGCTGATGGTGGAATTACTGCTTTAGGAGCAAATATTTTTAACATGGGAGTCATCGGCGTGTGGGTAGCTTGGGGATTAACCCAAACTTTGCAAAGACTCTTTGGCGGTTTTCAAAGACTTTTACCCCTGGCGGCGGGAATAGCAGCGGGAGTTAGCGTAGTTGTTGCCGCTACAGCTTGTGCTATTGAATTAGCCCTTTCTGGAACAACACCTGCCAACCTAGTATTACCCGCAATGACAGGTATACATATTTTGATCGGTGTTGGGGAAGGGGCAATTACAGGAGGTGTTTTAAATTACCTATCTACAACTCGTCCAGATTTGTTACCAGGTGAAGAACATAAAATTAGAGGTTGGTTAGTTCCCGTTGTCAGTATTTTACTGATTTCTGGTGTATTATCCTTATGCGCTTCCGCTTGTCCTGATGGTTTGGAAAAGGTAGCAGAAAACTTAGGATTTATTGATTTAGCGGAAAACGTGCGGGTAATTGTGCCGACACCTTTAGCTGATTATAATATTCAGGGCTTGGGTAAAATTGGCACTAGTATTGCCGGGTTGGTAGGTGCTACAGCTTGCTTTGCGGTAGCTTTTGGCATTGCCAAAATTATCAGACCGAAAAATGCTTAATTAATTATGATGCAAATTTCCTTGCCATTACGCTTGCAATTGTCCCTAATTATTGTAATTGGGGCAGCTTTTTTAAAGTATCATAGTTGGTCTAATTTACTTGTCTATGGAGCGATCGCTCTTGTGTGGGTTTATTTGTTACAAGTAACCCTACCCAAATTAGGCGGTCTACTGGGTGCAGAATTAATTTTTTTATCCCTCGTGGCCTTACCATTGGGATGGGAACGGGCTAGTTTTTTGCTGGTGCGTTCCCTAATTTGTTTAATGGTCATGAATGGCTTTTTATTAACCTTACCTCCCCATAGTTTGGGTATTGCTCTCAAAAGCTTACCCATACCTGCACCATTAAAAGAAAACCTGATTCTCGCTGGACAATACTTAGAAATATTACTCTTAGAAGTGACGCGAATGCAGCGCAGCGCCCAACTACGTGGTTTAAATGGTACAGCAGGGTGGCTACGTTATGCTAGTGCTGCCATGATTGGGGCTTTATATCTCCGCACCCTAGACAGAGCCGAAAGAGTTTATGCTGCTATGGTAGCCCGTGGATATAATGGACAATTACCCCTAGATTCCCCCCTCAAACCGAAAGAACGTTTTATCTTGTTAATAGCTGGGGTGATAGCTGCTTGTTTAACCCTAAGTTCTTACCTTACTGTTATTTGAGTGGTGAATCTTGACATCATTAACTTCTAATCCCCAAATTTCCCTTTCTCAACCCCATACTGCTGTTGTTGAAGTCCAAAATCTAGTTTACGCTTATTCACAACAGCACCCCGTATTACAAGAAATTTCCTTTAGCTTACAAACAGGCGATCGCGTCGCTTTAATGGGCGCTACTGGTTCAGGCAAAAGCACCTTACTAGAAAACCTGATCGGCTTAAAACATCCCCAAAGCGGCAAAATTTGGATTAACGGTATACCGATATTGCCAAATACTTTACCGCAAATTAGGCAACAAATTGGTTTTAGCTTTCAAGATCCTCATGACCAATTATTTATGCCCACAATCCTGGAAGATATCACCTTTGGACCCCTTAACTATGGCATTTCCCCCATAGCTGCAAAGGATAAAGCCTATCAACTGTTAGCCGACTTTGGATTAGAATCCTACGCCCACCGTTCCGCTCATGAACTTTCTGGAGGACAAAGACGTTTAGCCGCCTTAGCGGCGGTTTTAGCCCTAAATCCTGACATTCTCATCTTAGACGAACCCACCAACGGACTAGACCCAGCATGGCGACGACATTTAGCTCAAGTATTATTAAAATTGCCTGTAAAAGTGATGTTAATAGCTTCCCATGATCTCCAGTGGCTAGGAAGAGTCACCCAACGGGCTTTAGTCTTATCTAATGGTAAAATCCAAATAGATAGCGGTATTCAACCACTGTTGCAAGATGGCAAAACCTTAGATAAACTGGGTTTACCAGTAGATTGGTAAACTGGGGCTGACAGGGATTTTGCTGGTCAATGAACCACGGTTTTTGTTTCGCGCCCAGGCGCAAAGTAGGAAAGGCGCGAAGGAAGAGGGTAATCTGTAGGTTAAATAGATAGGTGAACGGAAAAAACCAACATAAGTAACGAAAAGTAAAGTTAGCCAAAACCTGTTCCCTGTTCCCTGCTCCCTTGTCATAACGACAATTTTTAACGCCAACCTACTTAGATAAAAACTGCTGTCATACCTCTAATCTATGCCCTACTTCCTATTTTTCTAAGGGTGTTTAAATCTCCGTTTCTAACTTTCTTTAATTTTAAATTTTTAAGTTCCTAAATGTTGTTTTCTCGTTATCCAGTTATTGCTCCTGTTACTCTGAGCATTGCTTTATTAATTACTAGTTGTAGTGATACTAAAACCTCCCAATGTCAACGATTGATTAAAGCCGTTAATCAGGGTACATCACTGATTGATACGAAAAAAGGTCAGCAAGTATCAACTAGTTTAAAGTTATCTAAAGACTTGAAAAATGTCACTCAAGAACTTCAGAAATTGAACTTAAAAGATCCTAAATTAAAAGAATTTGAAAGCGGTTTTATCAAAGTCTTTGATAATCTCAGTCAAGCCATAGGTAAAGCTGCTAAGGCTCTTGGTGATACTAAAACAGCAGAAGTATCTTCAGATGGTAAAATCAAAATTCAAAAAGCTAGAAGAGAAATTGATTCCGCACTGACAACCGCAGCCAAAACCGCTGGTAAACAAGCAGACACTTTAGCTGTTCAGTTGAATAAATATTGTAGCCAAGAACAATCAATTAAGAATTAAGAATGCGGTTTCTGCTATTATGAGGTACAAGAGCGGAAAACGCTGTAACAAAAAAATAATTAAATGGTGATTATGAAAACACTAAAAGAGCTTATTAATAAAGCCAAAAAACGATTGCTCAAAATGCACTTTGAAAGTGGTGTTGGGCATATTGGTGGTAACTTGTCCTCCCTGGACTTAATGATGTGTTTGTATCATCAAGTTTTAGGAGAAGATGATACTTTTGTACTCTCCAAAGGTCATGCTGCCGGATCATTATACACCACCTTGTGGTCTTTGGGATACTTGAATGATGAAGATCTACAAACATTTCATCAAAATGGGACAAAACTCGCTGGACATCCTCCTGCAAAATATTGCGATGTTCCACCATGTTGGTATGCTTGGCGTTATTGGAGCTTTTTTAATTTATGTAATCAGAGAATCTGCTTTTGGAGATTGGATAAATCAGAGTTTCGTAATTGGTAAATTTTACCGTGGCTTTTTACATCCAAGAAATATATTGAATTTTTTAAAACTAATAATTTTTCCTTTTGCTGGAGATGGAAGATTATTGTTGTACTCACTTGTCTTTTTTAACGCTATTATAATTTTTATTATTTTTATTAGAACAAGCCTTTTAAGGAAAATCAAAGGACTTCAGGAACAAGTTCAAGAAGGGAATAATCTTTTGTTTTTGTTTAGCTCTGTTATTCTTTTTGGATATCTTCAGTCTCTACACATTTATGAAGTGTTTAGACTACAAAGCTCATCTTCATTTGGTTTTGGTTTATTAATTTTCTCTCTATGCAAACTTTCAAATAGATTTGAGAAATGGGAAAGATTAGTTTTGAGCGTTCCTTTTATTTGCCTATTTTTTTATTTAACGCAAACATTAGTGTTCCACAAAACTTCTTCTATATATTATCCATGGAATCGGAATTTACCGCATTTATTAGTCAGTCATCAACTTAAACAACCAGAAAATATCGAAATGTTACAAAATAAACTTTATAATCAAAAGACTAGGATTTACTATCAAACTCTTGCAAAAACAATGAGCAGTTATGACTGTAAGCTTGACTACTTAGTAAATTTTACTATGAACAGTTATGTTCCCCTACTCTCAAAATCTTTTAAAAGAGTGCAGAGATCGCCATTCTATAATGAATCAATGTCTAATATCATCTTTCAAGATGAAAAAGAGAAAATTACTCACTTGTTTATTCAGGAAAAAGCACTTTTAATCGCTGCGGAGATTAAGCAAATTCCCGAAAACTATCAGGTTATTTTAGAAGTCGAAAAACCTGAAATACCATTTCTTGAGGACAAAATAACATACATTGCAGTTCCCAAGGTAATTTCTTCCAGTTGTCAAGTTAAGAATTAAGGTAATATTATGACTTTAGAACAAAAAATCAAACGACTACAAGGACCAATTTTAGTTTTGGGCGCTAGTGGCTTTGTGGGTGCTAATTTACTTAGGCAATTACTCAATTATCGGGATGATGTTTTTGGCACGACATCCCGCTTCCCCGCTTGGCGATTAGAAGGATTAAATGACGAGAATATCGTTGCTGTTGATTTGCTGGTTGATTCCAACCTAGATTTTTTACTGGAAAAAACCCAGCCGAAAACAATATTTAATTG
>JBJUHT010000015.1:0-4059 GCA_046070105.1 Dolichospermum sp. | reverse complement strand
AATACCATCGGGATCTAGTTGTTCACATTTACTGGCTAATGCTAAAGTTGATTCTTGGGCTGCGACCCATCTACTTCTGCCACCTTTTTGATCTGGGGTAGCCATGCTACCGCTCTTATCAATAATTAAGGTATAATCACGATCGCTCATCATAATCTTCCTTTTGTTATTTTGATAATCTCTAGTTTAACAGTTTGATCTTAATTACGAATCAGCAGCTTTTGACTGAGGATAAGCAATGCGTTTATGATGAAATTGTTGCCAAACATCCACAAATATTTGGGCAATTTTTGGCATTTCTTCCCTAGTTAGTCCTGAAGCGATTAATTGATCATCTTGCCATTTTGCCCGTAATATATTATTTAACATATTAAGTGCCTGCTCTGGATTGGCATTTTTCAGACTACGTAATGCAGCTTCACAAGAATCTGCTAACATGACGATACCTGTTTCCCGTGATTGGGGTATGGGTCCATCGTAACAAAAATCGGCTTTATTGACTACAATCTGAGGATTTTCCTGGGCTATTTGTTGGGCTTGGTGATAAAAATAGGCAATGGCCATTGTTCCTTGATGTTCGGGAATAAAAGCCTGAATGGCGGTTGGTAAACTGTGTTTTTTGGCCATTACTAATCCTTCTGTGACGTGCTTTTTAATAATTTCCGCGCTTTTCCAGGGATCTTTTATTTCTGTTTCATGTTTATTGGGAATACCAATTTGATTTTCAATAAATCCCAAGGGGTCGTGCATTTTGCCAATATCATGATATAATGTACCGGCTCTGACTAATTCCACGTTACAGCCCAATTCTTTAGCCGCAGCTTCCGCCAGGGTGGCCACTAATAAAGTATGCTGGAAAGTCCCTGGGGCTTCCGTAGCCAGACGCTTTAATAATGGACGGTTGGGGTTAGCTAATTCTGCCAAACGGATAGGGGTAATTACATCAAAGAGCGTTTCCAAATAGGGACTTAAACCCAAAGCCACAATACTCCAAGCCCAACCAGATAAAGCAAATAAACCCGCTTCTTGGATGATATACCAACCTGAACCAAATACCCGACCAGTAAAGATTTTTAATAATAAATATATACCTCCTTGGGTTAATGCCGTGACAACACCTAATAATGCTAGTTCTTCGCGCGATCGCAATCTATGAGCTACATAAGCACTTAACATTCCGCCCACAGCCCCCGCCAGCAGTAGCAGAACATTTGTATCTACTGTCATTGGTAATATTAACGACAGTAAGCCTGCTACCATTACACCTATAGTTGGTCCATAGAAACTGCCTAGTAATAAACCAATGGCGCTCCAAGTGGTATAGGGTAAACCGAGAGCCAATACTCCGGGAACAGTAAGAGTAAGTAATAAAACTAACAAGCGATCGCGTTGTCGCAAATAGTTATGACTTTTTCTTTCTAACCAGACAAAAATCCAAATAGCGAGGGTGACAATCGCTACTAAAACCGTTAAACCCAGCCAATTCACTTGATAACCAATCAAACGATAATGTGCTAATATCTGAAATTTTAATTGTGTAATTTTCTCTCCTTTCCTAACAATTATCTCGCCTTTTTTCACAGGAAACATTACAGATGGTATTTCTCTGGCTAGGATTTGAGCTTGTTGTTTAGTTTGCTCTATATCTTGTTTAATATTTGGTTGCAATACCGCCAATAATACTTTTTTGGCAAAGGATTCAGCCTCACTAGGAACAGATAATTGTACCTGTAAAATAACTGCATTATGTAAAACACTTTTGGGCAAACCAGCGGCTACACCTTGGGCAATAATTCGTTCGGCACTTTGACGAATTCCTGCCTGTGTTTTTTCCCAATTATTATCAGATAAGGCTAAAAGTACGGGTGCTGTATAAACTTGTTTTACTTCCTCACCAGCTTCTATTTGTAATGCTTTTTCAATCCCTTGATTATATCTTTTTCTAACTTTTGATATTTGGGTAATCAAGTCCGAAAAATTACTTTCTGTTGCCATAAATTGATAAGCTTCTAGTTCGGATAATGCTTGCAAAAAAGCAGCTTCATCACTCACACTATTAGACAATGATAATTGCCGCTTGGAGTTTTGTTGTTTTGTGTTTTGTTGTCTATTTTCATTCAAAATTATTATTAGTTTTTGCCATTCTAATTCGGGAAAAGACCTCAGATAACTTTGAGTGTCAAAGGATAAAATCGAACTATTTAAAAAAGGGAAAATACCAACTATTGACCGAATTTGATTACTTATACCTAATATCTTCTCCAAGCGAGCGTGAATTTGCTTATTGATCTGATGATCAATCATCAAAACTGGTACAGAATTCTCTATAGCTGCTTTTCGTTGCAGTTCGGTTTCCTCTTGATCTTCAAGATTATCCGTATAGGGAGCAGTAAATGTTTGTAAAGCAATACTACCAACTTTCATTCTTGGTTGGTTATAAAAATCACTCCCTATCACGCTTGTGAGTGAAAATATTGCGAATACCAAAATTATTAAGGAGCGTTTTTGATGTATCCACCTATTAGCAGTTAATCTTTGTTTATGTCTGTGTTTTCCCTGTTTTCCTTGATGATTATTTGCTACTAAATACAAGAGTATATTTTTGCGAAAATGCTGATGCAATTTCTGGTGGTACTTTCCCTTACGAAATAGCGCTTTATACTGTCGCTGCCATTGCCTTAATTGCTGTCTCAAGGACTGCAAAAATCCCTGCGTTTTCATCTTTCCTTCCGCAAAATACCCCAGATATAGTGTATTAAACCTAGTAGATAATTCTGTCAAATATTAAGTAGTAATCCTCTCATTTTTACGTCTACGTATAATTTGAGGAGCAGCAAAGATAGTATGTCCTTTCTTTGTCAATTCACCTAAATCACTGCCCAGGCTATATACTCCTGACCACACCGCCATCATTGTATCAGCTAATTGTAACATTTGGGAAAAATTATCAAGTCCCCATGGTGAGGGGTGAGTGCATGGGGAAGAAATTTGCCAACTGACTGGTATACCAACTATACTGTTATATGCCCCTGATAATACTCCCGCAATTGCACCTGTAATATACTGATGGGTAAAATCATGATTTTTAGTAGCGCGGAATACGGTCAAGGAAAAATCTTCTGGGGTACTCAGAAAACAATAAAAAGATAAACCAATATTGTTAATTAATGTTTCTGGACTGTGCAGTTCCTTTCTTGCTGTTTCTAGTCCCACTCCTTTTTTTAATAAATCATTGACTTTTATTAATTGTTGTGGTAAAGAACTTGATGTTTGATCTAAAAAATTAACTATTTCCGAAATCAGGTTGAGAGGGTCAATTTTTTCATTGAGGGATTTAGCGATCGCATACCCTATAATTAAACTAGCATCTGTGATTAGTGACTGATATTCTTGGTTTAATGTAAATATTTTGGACACTTCTAAGATATTTTCCCGCATTTTCACAGGATTTTCGTGAAAAAACATCACCACTGGTAATGTAGCGAAGATTATTTGTCCCCAGGAGTGAATATTTGTTTCTAATTCAATGCCTGCTTGTTCTTGACGCTTTAACCAATCATTTACATCTAATTTTCCCAAACTAATTAAACTTTCCGTACCCAAAACGGCGATTTTACCCAAATTACAACAGTTTGGTTTCGCTAAACTCTCTCCTAAAAAAGCTCCCAGAAAAGCACCCTTAACCCGATTTACCAAAGAATAACGCATAATTTCGTCGGACAAAATTGGTCAGTTGTTATTGGTTAATTGTCAGTTGTCAGTTGTTAGTTGTCAGTTGTCAGTTGTCAGTTGTTAGTTGTCAGTTGTTAGTTGTCAGTTGTTAGTTGTCAGTTGTTAGTTGTCAGTTGTCAGTTGTCAGGAGTCAGTTGTCAGGAGTCAGTTGTCAGGAGTCAGTTGTCAGTTGTTAGGAGTCAGTTGTCAGTGGTTAGTTGTCAGGAGTCAGTTGTCAGTTGTTAGTTGTCAGTTGTGAGTGGTTAGTGGTTAGTTGTCAGTTGTCAGTTGTCAGTTGTCAGTTGTCAGTTGTCAGTTGTCAGTTGTTAGTGGTTAGTTGTCAGTTGT
>JBJUHT010000014.1:0-4175 GCA_046070105.1 Dolichospermum sp. | reverse complement strand
TCATTGGAGGGTAAAAACCCCATTGCAAGCAACTTGTATCTGTTACCTCCACCGTACAAATGCAATTGTCCTGCTGCTTGGTAAATCGTGTCCCTGGTCAAGTATTTTTTAACTTCGACAATAGTACCGCCGTCAAAATCAGTGAAGATATCAATAAATCCGCCATTACATTCAACTTCTGTTTGAGCTTTGTAACCATATTCAATAAGTCGAGAGGCGATCGCTTTCTGTAAATCTTCCTCTTTCCATTTTTCAGGAAGTTGTAAATCAGCGGTAATTGCTACCCAAGTAACGGCTTCATCAGTTAGTTCCAATTTGTTTTTTAACAACTGCAAAGCATCAGAACTTAACTCTATTCCCGTCACTTTTTTCCACGCTTCAATTAACTGGGAATCGGTGGGATTTTTCCCAAGTTGTTCAATCCAATCTTTTATTATTTGATAAGGGTTTATATCTGCTGACTGAGGTATTTTTTCTGGCTCTGACTGTACTTCTTGTGAGCCAACATCAAAGGTAAATTGACTCAAATCAAGGAACGGAACAACTTCAACATTGGCCGTTTCTCCTAATTTACAAACTACACAAGCAAACCCCTGGGATTTTTTGAGAGTGCGCTGTAGTTCTATTTGCCTTTTAAGTAGTGACTTTGAATCGAAGTAAGTAGGAAATTTAGTATTGGGATCAGCCAATGCCAAACCCAAGCATAAAACATCCATCTGGAACAGTACGGAACTGTCAACTCCAATTTGCTCTTTTTTGAGCGAGTGCGTTCCCAGTGTAATGTTGATTAAATACTTCCGTCCCTCATTCTGAGTTTGGGCAACAATGTTTATGACTTCCGTTTTTTCAGCGTCGGTCAATTCCATAATGAAACTATCAAACTCATCACAAATTAGCTTAAAAGGCTTACATTCTGAATGATTTTGTTTGATGCCATTGTCGATTCTGTAATTAAGTAGTTGCTTGGCACGACGGAACATTTTTAATATCTGTTCTGGCTTTTTGGCAACAAATTGATTTAACAAAATATCGGTCGGAACACCGGGCAGCCATCGTGATTGATCTTCATCAAAATGCTTATCACCTATCCTCAATTCTCCATCTGGATAATGAGTTAAAAAGGCAATCGCTTCATAGGCCAAATAAACAGATTTACCACTACCTTTTGAACCAAATACGGCTTTGGAGGCATTAATAAATTTTGCATCCATCCAACTGTAGTCAACCGGAACAGCTAAGTCATCTGATATTTGTTCAAATGTGGATTGATTGGGGTTAAAAACCCCTTTTAGTGCGGGGCGTTGTTCCGGTTTTTCAACTACAGCGTGTTGAATTTGTGGAAGTTCAATTAATCCATGAAGTCCGTATTTCTGAACCCAACGACCCCTTTCTTCTATCGGTAGAGCGTTTACATAACCTGCTAATTCCCGTTGGGCATTGATTTCAGTAACAGCCTTAACCATCACAAAATCACCCCGTTGTTGCTCAACATTAATTCGATAATCAGCCTCTTCAATACTTGTGTAAAACTTCTCCTTACGCTGACGACGGTAGCATTCAGCAGTAAAACAACCGGAAACAAACACGCCCCAAATATTGCTTAGTAGCTTAACTTCTTTGGGAAGATGTGGACATAAAGTTGGGGTTGTGGTTGAACAAATAGCTACAGCCGCAAGTGTTCCTAGCAAGAATCTTTCTGCGTCCATTAACGGCTTATAGATGCCCCGGCTAACCGTAAACGGGTTGTTAGGTCGCATGGTTTAACCTCCTAAATTTATTAAATTTATAATTTACCTTGCATTTGATTTGCTTTTGTCCACAAAATATGTAACGTTGTCTTATTTAATTGCGCTAGGCTTAGTTCATTTTCGTTTACAAAATCAGCTATATAAGCTGCTGTTTCATAACTGCTAAGTACGAAAATACCATTGTCAACCTTTAAAAGTTGAACGATTTTTCTTTTATCAGGCACGGGCGCGTAATAAGGCATCCCATTTGACAAGTTACTTAAAAGATTTTTTGCAATATTTTCCAAACCTAAGCCGTCTTCTTCTACTTCCGCTGTTTCAGCGACGACATAGCCCACGTCTGTTGAATCATCTAAAGGAAGAGCAATATATTTTTTGATGACGGGTGGCTTGATTGCTGTAACTCCATTGATTGAAGATATATATTCTGCATCATCAGACTCATAATGCCCATAAGTGCCAACAAGTTTTTGAATAAACTCACGAAAAATAATGTCAGGCTCTCGTTGTGCTGACACAACTACTTCTTTTAAGACATTATTGCATTTACACATCATTTCATAAGCTACTTCTATGTTTCGGTGAACACTTACGATCCTTGTCCTGTCATTTGGTAAATGCAGATAAATTGCATGACAATCACTGATTTGAGCTTTTTTTAAAAAACATTTAATTGGAGGTTTGCCATAATTTTCTCCAAGTAGTTTTTTCCGTCTTTTGGCTTCACCCATATTATCCTCCCAATAAATAACCAACTGTTAACGCGAACAAAGCACCTGTACCAAAAACATAAACCGGGGCAAATCCTACTAAACTTTGATTTTTGTTCAAATGCCCAGCGGTCTTATACCACAGTCCACACCAATTACTGAAACCAAAACCAAGAATGACTAAAAAACCAAAAATCGCTAATGCGATCGCACCACCTCTAGATCCAGGAAATCCACGGATAATTTGACCTAACATTTGAAAGAAGGAATAGCCAATTGAACAGCATCCGGCATAAAACAAATTTTTCATTCCCGTATTTCCCACTGAAGATACAAAATCATCCCTAAGAACAAAGCAATCAACAATATAATAATCACGCCTTTTGTATCTGGAATTAACATTTTACTTAGCGTCCCATCGGCTTCTGCATTGCGTTTAAATAGCATTTCCGAATATCTCCGCGCTCATTTGATATGCCTCTGTGTACCCATCTGTATAGGCTTGTGTAGTAGCCGCACCCAAAGCATAACGACTAACTTGTTGCTGGTGATCTGCTTCAATTTCTCGCAGTCGTTGATCCGCCTTCATGGTGGCTGATGCCCATTGAGTATTTAAGCTGTGCAAGTCAACCGCTTTACCTAATAGTTTTTCTTGATTAGAAACCAGCGTCTTAGCAAGTTCTAACTCTGCATTAACTTCTCCCATTTCTCGCTCCTGATTAATTATTTTTTGTGCTGATATTTCCGTCGGCAAAACCATCCTAGCGGTGATTCTTGCTCTCGAATTACCCATGTTGCCGATAGTAGTAGGATTCTGACCACTGCCTTGTAATTTACCGGATTTGTTCGCAACTAATCCGCCGAATAGATTGTCCATTGTTGTTAATTTCCTGGTTATCTCGACGTTGATTAAATGAAATAAAAAGACTGATTAGTACCAATAGAAATGTTGCCCCAAATATACCGATAATCATCATTTCTGCCATTTGTTGTTGACTTCTGATAGCGGTTTCATGCCTACGATTTTGATCTTGTTGATAATCCGCAGAAGTTAGAAGTTGTCTGATAATTTCTGGGTCAGGATTACCTTTTACCTGTACTTCACCACTCGGTTTTACGGTAAACTCGGCGGTATTTGGGGGCGGGTGAATCGGTATCAACTGTGGTGTAGTTTGTGTCTGTCCCTCCCAAGGATCTGGGAGGTTGTAAAACAGCATAGATAAAAGCTCCCGTAAACACAAATACAAGAATTAATGAGGTTGGAATCATCCAGTTGGACGGGCGGATAATACTAGAAACCTGGATAAGATTCTCTGAACATTTGTTCAAGTTCGTCACAAAAGTTTCCTGTGTTCTCAACCTCGGTTTTTAATTCATTGGTAACAGAAGTCAAAATATTAGAGTTTACTTCAGTAAGTCTTTTGATAATCCGCCGCGATGTATCAGCGGTTAGTTGTTCACAAAATTTATCTGTGGTTTCACAAAGTTTTTCCGTACCTTTAACCAAACCTGTGATGACTTCCTTCATGTTGGGATTTACAGGATTTGCGTTAGGTTGAGACTGAGTAGTTTTAGTTTTTTTACCGTTACTTTGAGCTTTTGTGATTGGCGCGGGGTTGGATTCCCGTATCACTAAGTCACCGTTATTTTTGTTGATTTCCTCCGCGATTAATTCACATTCTTCTTGAGTTAAAGTATCTAAATCACTGTAACCGAG
>JBJUHT010000013.1:0-14011 GCA_046070105.1 Dolichospermum sp. | reverse complement strand
GACTTAATAATTTTCTGTAACCCTTAAATGTTACAGTCTACAAGTCTCGACGCGAGAGAAGAGAACACCTACCCCCTCCAACAACCCCCCTATCCACACCCTACCCACATACCCATGGTTCACACAAGGGAGGTGGCCTTCGGGCGCTTTCTTGTCAAAAGTAATATCTTTGTAGTACAACCAACTTCCCCTTTTTAACCATCCTACCCTTATAGCAAACTTGTCCCAGATATCTTGATTGTACTGTCTCGTTCCGCCTAAACCCTGATAAATGCGTTTCTGAACAGAAAACCAAAATCTACCATCACTGTATTTTACCCACAACTTGTCAATTGTTCGCAGGTCTGCACAGGGAAAATTATCAATGTGTTCATAATTGAACCAACCTTTTTCTTCTCGTTTTGCAACTGCTAACATTACCCGTCTTGTTTCCTCATCTGCTTCTTTCCAGTTTCCACCTTTGAGTAAGTCACGCAGTTTCCTGTAGTCCATTCCTACTGCTGATTTTAATTCTACCTCTTGGTTTACAGATTGAGGTATGGAACTTTGAGGAGTGAAAATTTCCTTGATCTTAGATAAAAAAGAAAAAGAATTTTCTGGTTGTGGTAAACGAATAGTATTTACAGGTGGAGGTGTAGAAATAGGTACAGATTTATTTACGAAATCTAACAAATCACGAAACTCATTCATACTTTGCGGACGGTTTTTAGGTTCTAATTCCAAACCTTTAACAATCGCTTGATTTAATTTATCACTAATCCTTGAATTTAATTCCTTCGGTTCTATTAAAGTCCGATTATTTAGCTTCCTCGCTAAAGATGCAATGGGAGTATCTCCAGTCACCAAATAAAACAAAGAAGCAGCTAAAGTATAAACATCTATAGTTGCTGATTTTTCAGTTTCTAACATTTGTTCCCAAGGTGCAAAAGCTAAATTAGCAGCTTGGTTAATACTCTGACTATTCACATTTCCTGCTAAACCAAAATCTATTAAAACTACAGTATTGCTATTTTCTCTTAAAATCATATTTCCTGGATGTGCGTCCCGGTGAATCATACCATTTTGATGACAAAGAGATAAAGCATCAGCAATTTGTTTAATATAATTAATAGCAATAGATTCTGAGAAAATACCTTTTTCTGTTACTAAATGATATAAATTTTTACCCTTAACAAAATCCATCACTAAACATGGTAAATTATCCTCCTCAAAAAAGTCTATAATTCTGACAATATTAGGATGATGAAATTGGGTAATATCTGCTAATTTTCTTCCTTCCTTGCGAAAACCTGCCACATATTTAGGATAATTAGCATCTCTACACAAGCGACTATTAGGAGTTTTGATAACTACAGGAAAATTCAAATCTTTATGTTTAGCTTTATAAGTAATGCCAAAACCTCCTTCTCCAATTACTTTTTCTATAATATATTGGGGACGTTGTTGTAATGCTTGTCCTGGTTGTAGCATAGATAGGGTGATGGTAGAGTATATCCGTGATTATAACATACTGTAATTGAAACGATTAGTGTCAGAATCAGGACACCCTGCGGGAAGTCAAAAGTCAAAAGATTGAATGATTTTTTGTGATTATGTTAGGTATTTTTCAGGATGTTTTTTAATAATTGATTTTGCATAATTTAAACTATCTAAAAATTACCATCCTGTTCATCCTAAAACCGGTGGATATCCTGATTCTGACAATAAAAATGGTGCGTTACGTCGTGTATTTAATTGATTTGTTTATTTTATCATCTTTTTGACACTCCTAACGCACCCTACAAACTAAATCTTTAAGTATAATTAATAGATCAAAAATTGAATTTTTATTCATTTAACCAACTAAAAAGTTGACCCACAGTTAGATTAAATGACTCTGCAAAAGCTGGAACAGGTAAGCTATCTGTTTCTAATTCAAATTTTCCTTTGCGACTTTGCGCCTTTGCGTGAGACTTGAAAATGTGGTTTATTTACGTAAAAATCACTGTAAGTACCCAAGCAAAATTAATTTAACATATTGAATGCCTGTAGTCCTCACCTGTTCCCTATTCCCTATTCCCTGTTCCCTCTCCTAACTGTAAAATTTATTTTGCACGACTACTTATTTGCTTGCTGAAAACTTTTCACAGATCATCTTCATCTATAATCGCCTGAATTTGATCAAGTTGATTAATTACTACATCTGCACCCTGAACATGATCTGCTTTACCAATCCAAGTAATACCAATACAGCCAGCAGCTTGAGCATCACGCGCCATTTGCATATCACCTACAGAATCACCTACCATTAAAGTTCTCTCTGGTGCTACCCCTAAAGCTTGACAAGCTTCTAAAAACAGTCTGGGATCTGGTTTACTAGGACCTAATTCAACACCCTTTTGTATTTGTAAATAATTACTTAACTGATGAGTGCTTACAAATGTCCGTACCTCTTCAGTGGTTGCTGCTGACAGAATACCCAATTTTAACCCCGCTACTGACAAAGATTTTAATACCTCCAAACTCCCCATAAATAAAGGTGAAGGGGTTTTATTAACATATTGATTAGCCTCTTGTAAAGCTTGACGGGCAATTTTCAAAGACTCAAACCATCCCCTCCCGGTTTCCGCAATATAGGCCGCTGCTGCAATTTCTGTTTCTCGACGACTGGCTACTGATATTAAACCCGCTGGGTCTAAAAAATCACCGTTAATACCGAAAGCCATTAACAATGGTTCGCCAATACCGGGAATTTGTGCGTCTATGATCCTCGCTGCTTTTTGTCCTAATGTTCTTAAAGATGCCTCAGAATCTTCTAAAGTGCCGTTTTTATCAAATAAAATTGCCTCGATACGGGAAAACGCCGTGTTTTGACATTTAATAGTTACCAAAATATCTCACCCTAGTCATATTCAAGATAAAAAAAAGGGGGTGTCCCCTCTTGATCATGTACTTTAACGATCTCAGTTATAATTACTTATAACTATAAATCTATTATTCTTCAGTGGCTGGGGGAATTTCTTCCTCGGCCACAGCTTCCACAACTGCAACTTCTTCAGCTATAGCTTCTTCAGATCCAGCTTCCAGCGGTGCTACTTCTGCCGGTGTGGTGATACCTTGCTGTTTAGCAAGCAGTTGTTCCCGATACTTAGCTGCCATTTCTTCAGCCTTGTCATAAACCAAGTCACGGTTTTTGATCATGTCACCAGGTTCGGGTTCTAACTGTTTAGTAGACAGCGAAATCCGTCCTCTTTCTGCATCCAAGTCAATGATCATGACTTTAACTTCATCATTAACATTGAATACGCTATGGGGAGTGTCAATATGCTCTTGGGAAATCTCAGAAATATGTAATAGTCCGCTGACACCACCAATATCAATGAAAGCACCATAAGGTTTGATACCGCGAACAGTACCAATGACTACCTCGCCAACTTCTAAACGGTTCATTTTGCGCTCAACTAGCGCCCGACGATGGGAGAGAACTAAACGGTTACGCTCTTCATCTACTTCTAGGAATTTCAAAGGTAGTTCTTCGCCTACCAAATCTTCCTTGGGTTTGCGAGTGCTAATATGAGAACCGGGGATAAAGCCGCGTAGTCCTTCAATTCGCACTAATGCTCCGCCTCGATTGGTTGCGAAAACGCCAGAACGGACAGTAGCATCTTCTGCTTGTAACTGCCGTACTCGCTCCCAAGCACGCATATATTCAATCCGACGAATTGAAAGGGTAAGCTGACCATCTTCATTTTCATCGGTGAGGATGAAAAATTCCCGTGTTTCGTTTGATTGTAAGACTTCTTCCGGGGCATCAACCCGGTTAATAGACATTTCTTGTATGGGTATATATGCTGCGGTTTTCGCACCTATGTCAATCAGAGCGCCGCGCGGCTCTATACTGAAAACTGTACCCGGTACGACATCACCAGGGCTGAAGTGATAGTCGTATTTATCAAGTAGAGCAGCGAAATCTTCGAGAGTAAATCCAATTTCTGTGGCGGTTAAATTCTGATTGACCATGCTAATGTGTTCCTGGTTCTAGTCTCCGTAAAGGTTTTGTCATAAATTGAGTGTATAAGTCAGCAGTGGAAGAACCTTCTGGACTTACATTTCTGTTTTATCCTAGCTTAGAATAGCTAATCTTAACACATATCAAATTCCAGATATAGAATTATATCATAAACTGAATTTTCAATCTGGATAGCTGGCTGGAAGTTCTTCTACTTGTGTAGCTATTTTTCCAGGCCTCTTGTTCAAAAGGGTCGAGCCGGACGGGGTACTCTCAGGCTAAAAGTTATCTTTCGATGCAAAAAAGCTAACTAATGCTAACAAAAGTTCGCTAGTTCGCTTTTTCTTTCTGTTTTATTCTAGAAGTGTCGGGACTATCTAGTCCACAGGCTAACACGGTTAATGTAACCTACTTTGAGAGTTATATGAAAAATATTCATGATTCTAATTTGGATGAAAACATATAATTTCCGTATTGCTGAGACTGGGAATAATCATACTGTCTTTGTGCAACTTCAATCAGATAGTTGCCAAGGACAAGATATAACAAAACTGCAAGAATCGAAAATGTCAGATTACCTAATAGATAAGCTTCTGATATGCCACCCACTAATAGTGAAAATAAACCAGATATAATAACACTAGATTTTAGATAAAAATCTAAATTAATTTTTGATAACTGCTCTAGTTTGAAAATCATTTTCAGGCTAGTCCAAGCAAACATGAACATGGGAAACGCACCAACTAATCCTAAACCTCCTAATACACCTAGCCAAGAAGTTTCGCCAAAACGAAGGCGCTCCCCTTTCAAGGATGCTCCAAATAGAGGATATTCTAGAAATTTTTGCCAATATGAACTCCAAACCCCAGCACGAGTATTATTCAAATTGCTCAACTTATTAAAACTATTAGATAATATTCCTGGTGTATCTGCATCTGTTGGCAAAGCAGACGATAAAAGTGCCAAAATTATTCCAAAAATCAAGGTTATTTGTAATAACTTACCACCCTGGTGACGGAAGAAAATCAGCATGGAGACTACAGCCATGATTATACCAGTGCGGGAAGCTGTCATCAATAAACCCAATACCGCCAAGCCGAAAAATCCTGCCCATAATCCCTTGAGCCACAGGTTTTTTTCTTGAAAAAATAAGAACAGGAAACAAGGTAGAGTAGCAGTAATCAAAACAGCTGCATGGTGAGGATTGCCCGTAGTACCTAAGAACCATCCATGGACAAAAGTAACAGCGTGTTTGTCAATTAATACCTGATAAGTATTGACAATACCAAAAATTATCCCAACCATGGCGATCGCCCAAACCCCTAGTTGAAAATTCTGGTCATTCTGAAGCCATCTTGATGGACCTAAAATTACCATTAAAACTAATCCGCCAAAGGTAGCAGCACTTAAAAAAGCAAAACGTAAATCCCCATCAGATGATATTTTACAGAAAATTACAACCTGAACTAAAATCAGATAAAAAATAGGTTGGGGTAGGATTTTTTTTCGCCAAATATTTTTGGTTTTTAAGGAGATTAAAATTAATATAACCAGCAAAACTATTGTTAATGGTCTGCCCAGTTCACGAATTTGCTCGAGGGGAAAAACTAAAGCCGGGGTTTCTTTGATAAATTCATCCTTAAATTTACTTAAGGATGCACAAAAACCAAATATAGCCACCATGAACCAGCTTAAACGGGGTTGACTCTGGTTAGCTTGTATGATAATAAATAAACTACCACCTATCAGCATCATACCCAAATATGTAGTAATAAAAGTAACTAATTGATTGACAAAATCCATAGGTGTCTACTTACTGTAAAGATTTGATAATATTGAGCCAATGTTCGGCCCATTGTTGAGATCCATAGGGTTCTGCAAATTGCTGGGCGCGATTTCCCCATTCTGGTAAATCATGATAAGAATGATGTATTTTGACTAAAGCTTTATTTAAGGCATGGGCATCATCAGCAGGAATAATTATGCCATTATACCCGGAACGGATCACTTCTACTGAAGAACCACAAACTTGAGTACACACAACTGGTAAACCAGCAGCAGCCGCTTCAACTAAGGCTAATGGCCAAGGATCAAAACGACTAGGTAATAAAAAAGCACCTGCATTGATATAAATATCTTTCATTTCCCTAGGTTGGACAAAACCTTTGTTTTCAATACCTGGTTGACCTTGAAAATGTGATTCTAATTCACCTTTACCGCAACAAATTAAATTCCAAGGGTCTTCAACTTCTTGGCGATATCGTTGATATGCTTCTACTAAAATATCTATTGCTTTATTGTGGGTATACCGTCCTGTAAACAAAAATGAACGCGGCCAAGATGACTGGTTTCTTGCTGATAAAAGAGGATAAAAAGTTTGATAATCTATACCATAAAAACCCAAAGAAATATTTTTGAAAGGTATTCCTAAACGTCTAGCATATTGCCAACATCGTTCTCCAGTTACCACTACATGAGCCATTCTATGTAGATAAGAGTGCAGTAACCAACGTGTTAAATATTGTTTCCAATTGCCCCGCCAGGGGGTATCCATACCCATAATAAATTTTATATGGCGCAATTGAGATAAAAAAGCTAATTGACGATAGGGTGGATGAAACCAGCCGCAGAGAACGACCACATCAGGATTTTCTTGAATTACCAATTTCTGTATTAATTTTGATTCATTCCTTTCTTGTAAATCCAAAAGACGGTGAGAAATACCCTGCATTAAGTCATCAGCAAAAGCAGTTTCAGTGCGAGCCTGAAAAGCAATGACAAATAATTCTATTTCAGGTATAGCTTGCAATGCTCGCCAACAAGCTGTCATGTAACCAGAAATATCAGCCCAGCAGAAAACAACTTTTTTGCTACTCATAATACATAAAAATATTAGACATCTCTAAAGTTTGAAATTTCCTATTGATCCACCCAGGTTAAGATTGCCTTGTTAACAGCGATATTAGCCGTATAAACACTGCCATTTGGACGAGCGATTACAGAAATTTGACCTAGCTGGGGGATTGTCACATTTACTTGTTTTGTATTTCCTGATGCTGCCCAAGCTGTAATCAACCAGTGGTTTTTTTGACGATGTTGGCGAACTAAAACTCTGATATTTGGATCTTGAGTAGGAAACTCATAGGCAGGTGTATCACTAGACCAAATATGCTTCATTGGACCTGGTAATAGATTTCCATGCCTGAGATATTCTTCTAAATGACTGAACAGAGCATGGACGCGAGCTAAGGCTATGATCTGCTCGAGCCAATTTGGTGGTTGATTAACATCAAACAAAGCTGCAAATCCTTGATTTGGATAGTCGAAATAGCCGGCAATACCACCGATCATGCCCGCAGTGTAATAGCATTTTAGGAAACCAATGTATCGCTCAATTTCGCCAAATACAGGCTTTTTGCCTCGTATCCATCCACTACAGACCCAGTTATAGGATAAGGGGTCGCCAAATTGGATTTGTTGACCAACGGAGTTGAGTACCTGAGTGAGAATATCCGTGTTGCCTGTCCAGCCTGTATTAAACTCTTTAAAATAAGTTGAACTGTTGGGATAGTCTGACACTGATCGCATATACTTATAGTCATAGCACCATTGTTTCCAGCCCGAAGAGCGATTACGATGAGGATTACTATCGGTGGGATAATAAACGTATATACTACGATTTGGTACGATTTTGCGGACTGATTTAGTGATAAATGACTCTTGATAAGCTTTGCGATCGGAGATATAATCAAACCAACTGCGGTTTCCCTTGGCGGCCACGACTCTGGGATCTTGTTCGCAAAAACTACTGATGTGACCTGCGACCCCCAAACCATATTCTCCACCATTTAAAACTACCGCGATGGGAGCTATTTTACTAATCTGCTGCAAAGGCTCGGCTCGCATCTTGGCTGCTGCCTCTAATGCTACTACTGGTGCTTCTGGACTCCAGATTTTTTTACCATTTTTAGCGGTTACCAATTCTCCCTGATTGTTATGCAACCAGATAGCTTCTGGAGTATTAGGTAGGGCGCGGTTGAGAATTACTGCAAGCTGGTACTTTTTCGGATCAGAGGCAGCCAGTGCCATGATTTTGGCTTGAACGCTTTGGGGACTGGATATGGCTTTGGCTACAGTTTTAGGCGTTGCATAACCCCCCCATTCTAAAGCGTAGCCCCAACGATCTGCTAGTTCAACTCTAGTTTCAAAGGGCAGTGTCCACCCAAATCTGGTCAAAGGTGGTAGCGTATGACCTTGTTTGAAGGAGGGGGCAGGAAGTTGTTTTAAGTAATCAAATGAATTGACTACTTGAGTAGCATTCGTAGCAAGGCTTTTATTGAGGTCTGGTTCAGATGGTAGCTGAAAAAAATTACTGATCGCTCTTTTGCTTTGATCATTACTTGCAATCGCACCAATCAGTCCTACACCCGCAAAAATAAATCCTCTACGTCGCATATACATATAATTATCCTTTAATTATCCTTTTTTTTGATCCTAGACAGTTTAAGTGGACATAATGTATTTAGTATGCTAAATTGATGTTTCCTATTCCCTATTCCCTGTTCCCAGTTAAGAGTTCTCGATCTGAGTACAGATACTAATAATAAAACTCTTGCAGTACTGCATCTTGGCACCAGGGTGTACCTGAACTTGCTGTAAGAGTTCCCTGTTCCCTCTTACCCAGTTAGTAATTTAGCATAACAAGTATCTAAGAACCATTTAAGTCAAATATATTCATACAATGCTTTCTGAACAACGTCAACACACGGTGACCAAGTATATTTTTTTGCGTGTTCTTTTCCGCGCTGACTATAATCCTCTCGCAGTTGTGCATTTTCCTGAATTTGGATGAGAATATCAACAATGGCTGCTGTATCTTGAGGTTCGACAACTACACCTGCTGTTCCCACTACTTCTGGTAAGGAAGCACGGTTACTGACTATGGGGGGAGTTCCTGTGGCCATTGCTTCTATTGCGGGAATACCAAAACCTTCATAATGGGAAAGAAACAATAGTGAGGAAGCACAACGCATCAGCCGAGGTAAATCATGATCTGGTACTATTCCTAAGAGTTTTATATTAGGTAAATCTTTAGCGGCTGCAATATATTCTGGTTCTGAATCACCAGCAACGACAATTTTTAGATCAGAATTTGTATCTAGTAAACCTTTGGCGACATCTAAGACAAAATCTGCACCTTTTCTCAGTCTTAAACCACCAATAATGAAGGTATAGGGATTATTTACAGGTCTTTCTAGCTGAACTGGGTCAACCAAAGCAATATCATAAAAAGGTTGTTCTACACCACAACCGACAACAACTATTTTATCCACATCTGCTCCTAGTAACTCCACCATCCGGCGTTTAGAAAATTCAGAAATAGTGAAAATTACCCTATAATTAGCCAAAGCCTTATAAATCCACTGACTCCATTTATAACGAAACCAGCGATGTTGACGGGTATTTGACCAAGGTAAATCAGTTTCAAATGCTTGAATATCGTAGATAGTTACTGCTACAGGACAGCGTGAGACGGGAATATAGGTTTCCATTGGTGTAAATAACCAATCTGTTTTTTCAGAAAGGTATCTGTCCATTTTAGGAAATTGCGTTAATTTCCACAGTCGTTCGGTGAGATTTTCTGGAAAAGGAAATGTTTTTAATGGTATATCTCGCAGGGGACAACAAGGATCAAGTTTACCATCAGATTGTAACCATTGTTGGGAGCATAGCAACTCTAAATTTATATTTTCCTGTGCCGCTAATCCTAACAATATGTTATTGATATGTCTTCCTGCACCTGTACAGGGTAAATAGGTTCTAGTGGGATGGATGTAGGAGATGATGTTCATGGAAAAAATGCAATAATCAATAAAGTTCAATAATCATCAATTTTCAGATTATAAAGCTAAATCTCGTCTTGTTTTTGCTATTTTCATTTTTATCTGAAAATATTTATATAAAGGGTATATAGAATAATATGGGATATAAAAATAAATTTTATGAAATACATAAATCAGCCAAAATTTGAGATTGTATTTATCTTTATAGACGATAGCTTCTAAGTCTTGAATCCAGTTATGTAAATCCAACGGCAATAAAATTGCCATTTTTTTTACTTTAGGTAACCATTCCACAGCAATATACCATTTGAGAAATTCTGGTATTTCTGATTTTAATTCTTCTTTTGATTTATTAGGTTTCTTGAGAAAAACACTTTCATCTATTATATTTGAATTAACCTCTAAAAAATCCAAAATTCTTGTTAATACATCTTGGGGATATGAGGAGATATTCTCAAACTTTTCTAAAAAAATATTATCTTTACCAAAATGTTTAGACCAAATCTGATAAGTTCTTAGATAATCAGTTAATCTTCGTGACAGTCCCAGGTCTACATATCTTAACAGAGAGAAAAAATTTCTATCATTTGAGACTTTTTTATCTACATGAAAATATGTCCATGATCGAGTAATGGAAGATACCAGACGATCTAGTGGATTTCTGATGATTAAAATAACTTTTAAATTAGGAATCAATTGTTTTACTAAACCGACCTCTTCTGAGTACATAGCGGCATAGGTAGGTGAAATTTCGCCTACAAGACAATTTTTATTATATTCAAAATTTTTCAGATATTCTACTAATTTCTGTTCAGTTATTGAACCAGACCAAAAGTTCATTTCTTTACGTTTTGGTAAACATAATTGAGGATGGTCTTTCAAGACTAAATGAAGAAATGTAGAAGCACATCTTTCACTGCCAAGTCCCAAAAAATGTAGTTTGATATCTAAGTTTTGCATAGCATTAATTCACAATAGAAACTAGATAGAACATGATTTTGTATTTATTGCTTATGGTCGAAATTTCCAAAAATCTTGCGGCTTATTACAATATTCTAAGAATCTTAAACTGTCATCTTGCAGTTCATTAATAGCCCAATTTAATGTTCCAGGTTGCCACTCAGGATGTCCAGTATTTCTATCTTTAAATATGGGCAATAGGTATGTCTTTAAAAGTTTAGGACTCAAAGATTTTAATTGCATTAATAGTTTAGATTTCCGTACTATCCTCATTAATGAACCATCCATAAATTCTTGGTTAGATTGATTACGAGGTTGATGAACATTAGTTAATTTAAACTCTGTATCAACTCCCAGAAATTCAAAGACTTTTTTCATTTCTAAATCAGGATCTTTTATAAATTCCTCGAAAAATACAACGTGAATTTGTTCATCTGGAAAGAATCTTCTATAACGATTGATATGAGACCAATATCTGGAGGTATTAAGAAACATCGAATGGTTACGAACAGCAGTATCAAAATCCGGCAGATCAGCAGGCCATCCCATAATTGAATGATGCAGCCAATGCGACTCTATTCTTTTAATAGGATTTCTCACCATATATATCAGCCTGACATGGGGGTAAAATGTATGTATGGTTTCTGGATCAGCCAACTGTCTATAATCAGAACAAGTATAATTAACTGTTCCTTCGCCTATGGCTTTTTCATCTTTAACATCTGCGAATAAACCGGAGTACCATTCCCAATTCCGGTGTTTTTTGAGGAAAAGAGCTTGACTAAAGAAAAGAGGTTCTTTGGGATTGGTAATAAATACTTCTGGATGCTGTCCGAGTAGTTCGCAAAAACTAGTTGTTCCGCATTTCGGAGAGCCAATAATAATGTAATTTAGGTTTGGTTTATCCATTTTTGACACCATTTAATTATCAATTAATGTTTTTTAATGTTTTTCAGTTTTTGTCGCTATATTGATCTCTGTGAACTTGATTTAATTCTATGATAAAGAGTGTTAATTACGCGGTTACTTATGAGTATAACCAAAGGAATTTTTATGGTATGATTCCATAATGTTTTTATGAAAGAAAATACAAGATTTATTTCTGTCTTCATGAACAAATATCTGTATAATAACAATTTATTGGGTATTGGTTTATTGAGTGAGTAACCGGCCCAATGTAATAGGATTATTTGCTTTTTATGATCTAAACCTCCATAATCCCAAAGATAATATTTACCATTTTTTTGATAAATCTGTCCAGTTTTTCTTGCCCAACCATTTTGACAAATCCCTCCTAGCACTTCTGCAATGTTACCATAAACCACAGGCTTCATATCACAGCAATAATTAATAAATGCCTGATCTGTATTACGAGGATTAAGTTGATCACGAATTTTTAATGCTGCTGCTGCTAACTGTTCAAATTCTTCTATTGAGAAAAGACCTTTTTTGGCAGCCCAACAACCAGAAATAAATCCTCTTCCTTTTCCTTGTCTCAATAACTGTTGGCGAAATTCTCCAGGTTCATAGACTTGGTTTATAGCACAGTCGTAATGTAAAAAGTCAAAACCGAATTGATCAAGGGCTGTAATTAAAGGTGTGAGATTGGCTAAAACAACTTGACGAGCATCTAAGTAGATAAATCGATCTAATGTCCCCCAAAAAGACGCATACCGACGAAACCAGTAAGGTCCTGTGGGGGTGTGTCCTAGTTCAAAGGCTTTACCAATGGCTTCTAAACGGGGAAATGAGGAATCAATGTAGATTTCAAAATTATATTTTTCTTGTAGTTTTAGAAGGCGATCGCACTCCTCATTAAAGGGAATTAAAATCAGCCGTAAATCTGGGTTAAAGGTGCGAAAACTGTTAAGAAATGCTATTGTCCAATCATAAACTTTATCATTGGCTGAAAAGTAAACGCCGATATTTTGTTCCTGAGAAATATTAATCATTTAACTTAGTTATTTAAAATTATCTAACTTTTGCGCCAGTCCATTTATTTCTAAACTTATGAAGTTCATCCGGGGTATAGAAATGCTGACAATATTTAGAACTATAGATGTCATTGACAAAATCATCAGGAAATTTGATCATATCAACCACTTGCTTATTCAAGGTAGCAAACGGTTTTTCCTCTGTAATGTTTGCATTAGTTATTTTTTGTATTGGTGACTCAATAAATCTTTGGAGATTCAGTAAAATAGTTTCTTGATATTTGAAATCCTCAAGTCTCAATATGAGTACATCTAGATTGTCAGAAGAACAAACTTGTTCTTTATCTGCATGGTTAAATGATTTCTCATAAATATCAATTCCTGTAAAGTCAGCAAATTCGTTATCAAACCACTCTACAGTATCATAGAATTTCATGCGATTTTGGATAATTAAATTACAAGCATCATCAGGAGATATTGTTAATAAGTCTTGCTGTGTTAAACCATACAAATGAGGATTCTGGAAAAACCCAGAAACTTTTTTAGCAATTGGATCACGAACGATGCTAATAATTTTAAAGTGTTTACCAGGAGTAGACTTTAATTTTTGTATTTGCTTGGCTTGCCTAACAGAAGGATGATTATCACTGATAGAAAGATCTCTGGTTTCTAGCCACTTACGAGACAAGCGATGAACGTGAAAAACATGGGCTACTTTCAATTCTGTCTCAAGAGTTTTATAAATTGTGCTTGAACCTACCTTACCCATTGTATAAACTAGGTAAATATTGTCTTTTAAAGACCAATACATCTTTGGCTTAATGATTCTAGCTATTAGCTTACGCAGATTCTTTTTATCTATATTTTTTTCTCGTAAAAATTTTATAACCGTATTCATGATTACCTCTCGCTTAATTTATTTTGCTATCATTTGCTATATTTACTTAGAATTAAATCATATAACTCAATATCGAATTGACAAACTTGTTCTAACCTTGATTTTTGGCTAATAGTGAGTTGGTCTAGAGATAATAGTTGAGTATTTTTGGTTAAATTTGCAGTTACATTGACTTTTTGTATTAACTGGTGTTTGGGTATAATATTTTCATTGTGTAAATAATTTTGTAGCTTTGATAATTCTTCTGTAATACCAATATAATCAAACATCAAGATACCATTGATAGCTTTTTTTTGAGCATCTTCAAGATTGTAGCTATATTTTCCGCACTCAGAGAAGAAGATTGTTAATAAGTTGGCTTCAAACTGGCCTTTTTCCGAATCGAGAA
>JBJUHT010000012.1:0-17674 GCA_046070105.1 Dolichospermum sp. | reverse complement strand
AAATGCCAGTTACTAACTTAAAAAGTTATCCATTGGATAGTTTGATTAATCAAATTTGAAGAGAGGTTTTTGAAGTTTCAATTATAAAGAAAAGGAAATAATTCGCAATTGTATAAGTCGGGTTTATCCACCGCACTCACCACCAGATATAGTCAGAGATCAAGAATTTTATTTATTCCAATCTGCTATAAACATCAATCATAAGTAGTTGTGCAAAATAAATTTTATATTCAGGAAAGGTGACATGACAGGGAACAGCCAATAAGACGCAGAAAAAACCGCGAAAAATTTACTTTTTAGCTATTGACAAAAGACTTTAAATATGTTATCATAATCTTGATAAGGAAGAACTATCTTCCATTTATTTAGCTGGCGGTTGCTAGTTAACCTACGCCACAGTGATCATCACACCTTCGCTTTCATTCCCTAATCTATCCACAGCGCAGACAGCGTAAGTACCGGGTGCAACCGTCGCAAAGGTGGTACCAGCGGATAAAATGCGTTTAATTGTCCAAGTTTGACCACTTTGAACATACAGAGTCCAAGCACGCACAGACCTATTATCTCCTGGTTGCCAGTTTAATTTACCATCAACAAATTTGAGATTTTTGGGCGGTGTCGGTGTTGCGGAACTTTTCCATGGCATACTAGGAACGAGGGCAGGTGTGGTGTAATGGTTTTTTAATTCATCACTGATGCCTTGACGATTTTCCTGAATGGCAGTCATACTAAAAAAGATATTACCCAAGGACAAATTAGCGGCTAAATTCCGAGAAATTTGAATTTGCTTGGTAATTTCGCTGTTTTTCCAGGTTTTACCATCCAATTGTCCTAGATTGTTACCTGCATAAACATGACGTTGGCTGGTATTGATTTTAGTCCACCATTGCAGTAGTGCCTCGTAGCTTTGTTTCGTTTGGTCGGTGCGCCAGTAGAGTTGTGGTGCAATGTAATCTATCCAACCTTGCTGTAACCATTTTTGAGAATCAGCATAAAGAACATTATAGGCATCTAAACCAACAATCCCCGCAGGTTCTCCAGAACGATAAATACCAAAAGGACTAATACCAAATTTCACATCAGGTTTGGTGGCTTTAATTCCCTGAGAAAGTCGCAATACCATTTGATTAACGTTTTCTCGTCGCCAATCTGCTAAACTGAGTTTACCACCTTTGGCTTGATAAGCTGCGTAGGTTTGATGATCGGGAAAGGGTTGACCAGATATGGGATAGGGGTAAAAATAATCATCTAGATGAATGGCATCTACATCATAGCGCCGGACAACATCAATAATCACATTGTAGGCTCTGTCTTGAACAATTTTCGCCCCTGGGTCCATCCATTGTTGAGTACCCCATTGATAAACAACTTCTGGGTTAGTCACTGCAATGTGGGGAGCAACGGCAGAAACTCGACTATTGGCTCTAGCGCGGTAAGGGTTGAACCAAGCGTGTAATTCAATATTGCGTTGATGACATTGAGCGATCGCAAATTCCAAAGGATCGTAAAATGGTGTTGGTGCTTTTCCCTGAGTTCCTGTAATCCAAGCACTCCAAGGTTCTAATTCCGAAGCATATAAAGCATCACCTTCTGGTCTTACCTGCAAGACTAAAGCATTAAAATTCAAAGATTGTAACTGTTTAATAATCGCTAATAACTCTGCTTTTTGCTCTTCAACAGTCAGTCCCGGTTGAGAAGGCCAGTCACTATTCCATACAGACGCTACCCAAGCACCTCGGAACTCACGCCGATGACTGACTTTGATAGTATTAATATTAGCTGGAGGTAAGCTCTCAGGCACAACAATATAAGCACAAGGAATTTTTTCCGCTCTCCCCAAATATACTAACCCTTGATACAGCGCTGCCACTACATCCGCGCGAGTAGCCGCTGTTTTATAATTAAGGATCTTCACCTGGGGATAATTTACTACCCAACCAACGCGAGTCGCTACAGCTATCTGGTTTATTCCATAGTAGGGAATTAAAGCTCCATCTTGATAAATTTCCGCCAATTTACTTACTAGGTCTAAACCGACTTGAGCAGCAATTCCCAAGCCATTGACCATGGCTACTAAAACATCACCTTTAAAAATATTTTCATCTATACCGAAACGCTTATTTGGATATCCTGTCAAGAATCCACTTTCATAAACTTTCTTAATCGCCTTGAACCCCCAATGGGTATCAGGAACATCAACAAAACCCGCATATTCACGTTTCACTGCTGGGGAAAAAACAGCAGCCATAATAGCCGCAAACTCAGCCCGAGTTACAGGGTTATCGGGGCGGAAAGTTCCATCAGGATACCCTTTCAGAATTCCCCTGGCAGCTAAGGCCTCAATGAATGCTCTTGACCAGTGATTTTGAATATCCGAAAATTTTATAGCTGTAGATACCATATTTGATTAGATAGTTACATCCTCTATTAATTTAGCAATATTTAGCAATATTTAGGCCATGTTTTCATCCAGTCAGATATATAAGTTTTTTAAATGTCCCTTTTGAAAAAAAATCGCCTTCCTATGTTTATTGAGAATATAGCTGGTTTATTCTCAAGATTATTGAGAATATGGTCAATAAGCTAACGAGTTTACTAGGGTATTGACATCTCCATATTTTGTGCTAATATTATAGTGTATCCTCTGAAAGTTTCTATATCTAAAATTAATACTGAGAATAATAATTACTAAATCCTATAGAGAATCAAAATCCAGACAATAAATTCTGTGTTAGGTAAAAGCCAATGAGAATATAAAGTTTTATTTTGTTAACTTGATTAAGTATAATTCATGGTAAACTAATCATAATTTGGCAAATATTACCAAATAAGATGAATAACATAACTTATTAGTAATTCAGAGGAAACCAGGAAATCTGCAATCTGAGGATTATGTGAATGCTGCTATATCTAAGAATTGAAAACTTTGCCTTAATTGATCATTTAGAATTAGATTTTGGGGCAGGTTTGAACGTATTAACAGGGGAAACCGGGGCAGGAAAATCAATTATATTAGATGCCATTGATGCAGTTTTAGGAGGTAAAGTCTCCAGTCGAGTCATTCGCACTGGTACAAATCGAGCTATGGTAGAAGCAACTTTTAGCGTCACCCCAACCCTGGCCGGTTGGTTAAGTGAACAAGAAATTGATTTAATAGATGATAATGCTGTGATCATCAGTCGAGAAATTGCCACTATTACTAGTAATATTCGCAGTAGATCACGAATAAATGGAGTGCTAGTAAATCGTCAATTGGTGGCAGGAATACGAGATCATTTAGTAGAAATAACAGCACAAGGACAAACTGTAAAAGTAGGAAATTCGGCTCAAATTCGAGATTGGTTAGATGTATATGGTGGTGATTTATTATTACAAAAACGCCAAAATGTCGCGGCTGCTTTTAATATATATCAACAAGCACGTCAAGCATTAGAAAAACGCCGAACATCAGAACGAGAAAGACTACAACAATTAGATTTATTAACATATCAAGTCCAAGAATTAGGTGCTGCTAATCTTGATGATCCCCAGGAAATGGAAATATTAAATCAAGAACGAGACCGTCTGAATCATGTTGTTGATTTACAACAAATGAGTTACAAAGTTTATCAGGCTTTGTATCAAAATGATCAGGAAACTCCCACGGCGGCTGATTTATTAGCCGATACAGAAGTGATATTAACTCAAATGGTACAGTATGATTCCCAATTACAATCTTTATTGGAATTGGTGCGAGATGCAGTCGCAGCCGTCATGGAAGTGGGTAGACAAATTAATATTTATGGCGAAGGATTGGAAGCAGATCCTCAGCGGTTAGAAGAAGTAGAAGAACGAATACGGGAATTAAAACAAATTTGTCGTAAATATGGTCCAAATTTAACAGCAGCGATGTCTTATTATCAACGTATCCAAAATGAATTAGCTGTATTAAATAATCATGAACAATCTATAGAAACCTTGGAACAAGAAGAACAATTATATTTACAAAAACTTCATTATCTCAGTCAACAATTAAGTCAATTACGTCTTCAAACTGCGACTGATTTAGAATCTCGGTTACTAGCTGAACTCAAGCCCCTAGCCATGGATAAGGTAAGATTTCAAGTAGAAATTGTCCCCACTACCCCCACATCAGCAGGTGCAGATAAAATTACTTTTATGTTTAGTCCTAATCCCGGTGAACCTATTCAACCATTAACAGAAATTGCTTCGGGTGGAGAAATGAGCCGATTTTTATTAGCCTTAAAATCTTGTTTTCACCAAGGAAATAGGGGAGGAACTTTTATTTTTGATGAAATTGATGTCGGAGTTTCTGGTAGAGTTGCCCAAGCCATAGCAGAAAAATTGCATCAAATTAGTCAAGGACATCAAGTTTTATGTGTAACTCATCAACCTTTAATTGCAGCTATGGCAGATCGTCATTTTCGCGTCGCTAAATTAGTGATTAATAAAGCCATAAATAGTGATCATGAACAACGAACAGTTGTCAGAGTCACAAGTTTGGATAATTTAACTACCCGTGGAGAAGAATTAGCGCAGTTAGCTGGTGGTAAATCTGCAAATGAAGCGATCGCTTTTGCAGAGTCTTTATTATTACAAGCTGCTCATCATCGGGAAAGGAGAACATAAAAAACCATCCAAATTTTAGGATGAGAAATAATAGGTTTACATTATTAATTTCCTTAACTGGGGAACTAAAGCCTGGAAAGCATTTCCCCGATGACTAATTGACTTTTTCATCTCTGTTGTCATTTGGGCAAAAGTTAATTGTTTTTCTGGGACATAAAAAACCGGATCATAACCGAAACCACCCTCTCCAGAAGGTGCAAATAAAATTTCACCTTGACAAACACCCTCAGATTGAATTACTATTTCTCCCTGAGGATTAGCAACTGCGATCGCACACACAAACCTAGCTTGACGATTTTTTTCATCACCTAATTCTCTTAATAACCTACCAATCCGTTCTGTATCATTATTTCCATAACGAGCAGAATACACCCCAGGCGCACCATTCAGAGCATTTACCGCCAAACCAGAATCATCGGCTATGGACCAATTACCTGTAAATTTAGCAGTTTCTGAGGCTTTCAAACAAGCATTTTCCGCAAAGGTCTCCCCTGTTTCTTCCACATCCAAATTTTCCGGTTTTATAGTTAATTCCCAACCAGAATTACCTAAATAAGCCTGCATTTCCCGTAATTTACCGGTATTTCCTGTCGCTACTACGAGTAATTTAGTCATTTGTCCGTTGTCCTTTGTCCATTGTCCGTTGTCCGTTGTCCATTGTCCGTTGTCCGTTGTCCTTTGTCCATTGTCCGTTGTCAGTTGTCAGGAAAAAGGCAAAAGGTAGAGATTTTACCCATTACCCATTACCCATTACCCATTACCCACTACCCATTACCCATTACCCATTACCCATTAATTTGACTCAGCCCAAATTTTTGCCCAATTTAGAGTTTTCTGAACTTGTTCTATTGTTGCTGCTTCACAATAAAGCCGTAAAACTGGTTCAGTACCGCTAAATCTAATCATTAACCAACTATTGTCAACTAAACGGAATTTATAACCATCAATAGTTTGACAACTTATTACCGCCTTACCTGCAATTTCCGTTAAAGGTTGAGATTGTAACTGTTGTAATAGTCGCCCTCTCACTTCCATGTTCGCTAAAGGTAAATCAATGCGATCATAGACCGATGCAAAATTAGTTTGTTGTTGTAAATAACGATAATATTCGCCTAGATCTAACCCTGATTCTACCACAGCCTCCAATACATACAGCGCCGATAATAAAGCATCACGTTCGGGAATATGACTACCATAACCAATCCCACCAGATTCTTCACCACCTAGCAATACCTGTGTAGTTAACATTCTGTCAGCAATGTATTTATAACCTACAGGGGTTTCATAGATAGAAAGGTTATGTAAGGCGGCTATACGGGGCATTAAGTCCGACCCACTCACAGTTTTGACTATTTCCCCCTGAAAGTTGCGCCGCCGGGTCAGATGGTCAATTAAGATGGGGATTAAAATTTGAGAACTGAGGAAATTAGCATCTTGATCTACCGCTGCAATGCGATCGCAATCGCCATCAAATATCAAACCTACTATTACACCAGCTTGATTGCTTTGGCGATACGCTTTTATAGCTCTAAATATTTGTGACAGGTATTTTGGTAAAGGTTCCGGCGCACCACCTGCAAATAAAGGGTCACGGTCGCTATTTATTTCTTGAACCTGTAACCCTAATAGTCGCGCTAGTCCCCCAGCCGCAGCCCCGTGCATGACATCCACAAATATTGTTAATTTACCAGCAGCGATAACTTGTTTAATTTTGTCAATATCAACTTTACCCGCTAATGCCTGACAATAACTCGGCCAAGGATCAAAACTATGTTCCTGACCTGGAATCGCTACTGGTGGCACTTTTTCTGATAATAAAGTTTCTATCTCTTGTGTAACTTCCGGTGGAACTGAACCACCAAAGGCACTTTTAACTTTTAATCCTAAGTATTTACCAGGATTATGACTCGCTGTCACAACTAATGCTCCTAAAGCCCTCAGTTCTTTAGCCGCCCAGCTATAAGCCGGAGTTGGTGCAGAAGTTTCGCTCAACAAAACATCAAAACCCACTGCGGTGACAGCATTAGCGACCACACGCGCAAAATCTTCCGCCATAAATCGGCGGTCATAACCAACAATAATTGTCCGGCTACCTACTTCGGGAAAGTAAGTATTATATAAAACCTTGGCTGCTACGGTTGCTACCAACGCCAGGCGTTCAAAGGTAAATTCCTCACCTATCACACCGCGCCAGCCATCTGTGCCAAATTTGATTGGGTTAGTTACAACTGGCATGAAAATATCCTCAATTTCTAATTGAGAATTTTAGCATTTATGCGGGTAATTGGTAATGGGTAATTGGTAATGGGTAATTGGTAATGGGTAATTGGTAATTGGTAATTGGTAATGGGTAATTGGTAATGGGTAATTGGTAATTGGTAATGGGTAATTGGCTTCATCTATATAGGAATAATATTTGATTTTTGATAGCTTGCGTCGCGTAGCCATACAAGACTCCGTCTTTCTTCCTGTGTACCCTGTACCCTGTACCCTGTACCCTGTTCCCTGTTCCCTGTTCCCTGTTCCCTGACCACACAAGTAAATTCACAAAATCAAACCGGATTCCTATAGTTGTATTCTTGTTTAGAAATGATTGTGATAAGATTTAGTTTTGTTTCTGATGTTTTATTTATAACTGATTTTGTGAGACAACAATTGTAGAAAGGTAGACATAGCAAGAATCTTTTTCAAAATTGCACATTCATTTGGGTAACAAAATATGACTTCAGCAGCGGAAATACCAAGTAGTTCTGTCTCGATCTTACCATTAGATAAAGGGGCTAAATACAGTCCTGAACATGATCCCCTGAAAATTGCTCAAGGTGTTTATGTTACAGTTCATGGTCATTTTTATCAACCCCCTAGAGAAAATCCCTACCTGGATGCCATTGAACGTCAACCCAGCGCTACGCCCTTTCATGACTGGAATGAGCGCATTCATTGGGAATGTTATCGTCCTAATGCTTTTGCAAGGGTATTAAATGAGCGTGGGGAAGTTGTAGGGATTGTGAATAATTATGAATACATGAGCTTTAATATTGGTCCAACGTTGATGTCTTGGTTAGAACGCTACGACGTGGAGGTGTATCAGCGGATTTTGGAGGCTGATGCTAAAAGTTGCCAACGTTTAAATGGTCATGGTAATGCGATCGCTCAAGTATATAATCATATTATCCTACCTTTAGCTAACGAAAGAGATAAATACACGCAAATTCGCTGGGGTAAAGAAGATTTCCGTTCGCGCTTTGGCCGTGATCCCGAAGGGATGTGGTTAGCAGAAACAGCCGTAGATTATGCCACCTTAGAGGCATTGGTAGCGGAAAACATTAAATTTATCATTTTAGCACCTTCTCAAGCCCAGCGTTGTCGTCCCTGCCCAACAGAGGATGATCCCCATAGTCAATGGCATGAGGTAGGGGGTAATCAGATTGATCCCACTCGTCCCTATCGTTGTTATTTGGATAGTCACGAAACTGGAAAAAAATCACAGTCCTATATTGATATCTTTTTCTATGATGGTCCGATTTCGCGGGATATGGGTTTTAGTGATGTTGTCTATAATTCCCATCATTTTGTAGGCCGGGTGGGGGCGGCTATTCGTGGGGATCATCGTCAGTCCCAATTAATTTCTGTAGCTACGGACGGGGAGACTTTTGGACACCACAAAAAAGGCACGGAGAAGACTTTGGCCTATGCCTTTATTGGTGAGTTTCCTCGTCATGGTTGGACTGTCACTAACTACGCCCATTATTTGAGTCTAAATCCTCCGAATTGGGAAGTGCAATTAAAGCCTGTCACAGCCTGGAGTTGCGCTCATGGGGTGGATAGATGGCAAGATGATTGTGGTTGTGGCGGTGAAGGAGGTGTGTGGCATCAAAAATGGCGGCGACCATTACGAGATGCGTTAAATTGGTTAAGGGATCAGTTAATTGATGTTTATGAAAAACATGGTAATGTATTATTCCGTGATCCTTGGCAAGCAAGGGACGAATATATTCATGTCATGTCTGATCGTTCTCATGCTAATGTTAGCCGTTTTTTATCTCGTCATCAAACTCATAAACTAGACGCGGTTGAACAGGTAGAAGCTTTACGCTTGTTGGAAATGCAGCGTCATTCTTTACTCATGTTCACTAGTTGCGGCTGGTTTTTTGAGGAAATTTCCCGCCCGGAGGGAACACAAATTTTACGTTATGCGGCCCGGGCTTTGGAATTAGCAGGAGATATATCAGGTGTACAATTGGAAAAGGGTTTTCTTAAACGACTAATGTTAGCTCCTAGTAATGTAGAAGAATTTAGAGATGGGGCAGATATATATCATAAATTAGTAATAACTTCTCAAATCGGATTTAAACAAGTTGCCGCCCATTATGCTATTACTTCCTTATTTAATCATGTCAGGAATACTGTTACCGGACAAGATGCAGATAAACAATACCATGGTAATTATCAGCGAGTCTATTGCTATACTGCCCATGAATTAGATTACTATAAGCAGCGCATTGGTCCATTAACTATGGTAGTAGGTCATTTACAGCTAGTGTCAGATATTACCTGGGAAAGTGAAAATTTAATATTTGCTGTACTGCATTTGGGGGGTTGGGATTTTCACTGCTGCATTCAACAGTTTAGTGGCAGACGTAACTATGGTGAAATTAAGGAAAAGCTGTTTACAGCCTTACAGCAGGCTAGTGTAGCTCATGTTATTTTGGTAATGACTCAAATATTTGGGGGTGAAGCCTTTAGTTTACAGACTCTATTCGCTGAAGAGCGTCATCGGATTATGCGGTTATTAAGTCAGGAAACACTAGCAAGATTAGACCAATTATATACTCAAGTCTATCGTGATAATTACGGTATCATCATGGCTTTTCATCGAGACGGATTAGAAGTACCACGAGAATTACAAGTAGCAGCGGAAATTGCTTTAGGAAATCGTTGTTTAATAACATTGCGATCGCTAGAACAAGACATTAATGAAGTACAATTAAGCTGGAATCTCATGGTAGAATTGGAGGCAATTTCTCATGAAACTGAACATCTTCGTTGTCAATTAAATATTCCCGAAGGTAATCAAATCCTAGAACAATTAATAGTTAGGTTATTGTGGCAATTATTGTATGATGCAAATAGCAATTTGGATACAGATATCCAACGGTTAGAAAGGTTGATTGATATTGGTTATAAACTGCGTATTGGCATTAATTTAAACCAATCCCAAGAACTATATTGGAGTTGTTTAAACAGTCAAATATTGCCACGAATTACCAATATTAAGAGTGAAGCAGAAACTATACAATGTCGTCAATTGTTGAAATTAGGGCAAAAACTAGGGGTTGATATTAGTCAATTTTTGGACAAATTAGTGTAAATTTGTAGGGTGGGCAATGCCCACCAAAAGCTAAAACAAAAGCTAAAATTTTCATCTTAAAATTCTCATCTTTTTTCTGTGTTTTTATGGTAGTTTGTTACCGAACAAAATATGAACCCTGAAAACCTCTTGACCGTTGCCTCTTGCTTCTTGCCTTGCTATGATTCTGGGATTTACAGCACTTACCAATGTTATGAGGTACAAGATCACCCCACCCCCAACCCCCTCCACGCAAGCAGGGAGGTGGCTATGATGTACTTCATAACAAAGGAATCTGCTGTATGATGTTAATTAAAAACCGTTATCGTTTAGTCAAAGAAATTGCTAAAGGGGAATTTTATCAAACATTTCTTGCAGTAGATGAAAATCAATTTCCTCCCCTTGTTTGTATTGTGCAAAAATTGTTGTTTTTAGAGCAGAAAATTGAAGATTTTGAATATCAAATACAGCAATTAAAACAATTAGGTAAACATCCTCAAATTCCCGAATTAATCACCTATTTTACGGAAGATAAATATTATTATTTAATTCAAGAATTTATCGAAGGTGATAATTTAGCTACTGTTTTAGAAAAGCAAGGTGTTTTTAATGAAAATCAGATTTGGCAAGTTTTAAAAAGTTTATTACCAGTTCTCAGTTTTATTCATAATCATCAAATTATCCACCGTAATATTAACCCAGAAAATATTATTTGGCCGACTTTTAACCAAAATCAAAATTTATTAGAAAATCTATTTTTAACTGATTTTACAGTCGTTAAATTTGTCAATAGAAATCAATCAAAAGATGACATAGTTGGCAGTGCAGAATATATTTCTCCAGAACAAATACAAGGTAAAGCCGTTTTCGCAAGTGACTTATATAGTTTAGGTGTAACTTGTATTTATTTACTAACTCACATACGACCATTTGAATTATTTAATATAACTCATAATAGCTGGATATGGCGAGATTATTTAACTAATCAAATTAGTGAATATTTAGCGCAAACCCTTGACAAAATGGTGAAACACAACTTACAAGAACGCTGGAAATCAGCAAATGAAATCATTTACAATTTGGGAATTAAAGTTAATTATTGGCGTTTAGTATCTCATATTTATGAGGATAATCATACAATCAAAAATCAAATTTACAGTCCTATAAATACCATAGCATTAAGCCCCGATAGTCAGATTTTAGCCAGTGGTGAAGATGATCAAAGTATTAAATTATGGGATTTAAAAACTCAACAATTAATAGCTAATTTGAAAGAACATAACCAAGCTATAACAGCAGTTAAATTTCATCCCAATGGGACAATTTTAGCCACCGCTAGTGATGATAAAACCATCAAATTATGGGACATAAAAACATTAACAATAATTCAGACCTTAAGTGGACATTCCCACGCTGTCAAGTCCCTAACATTTCATGATAATGGAAAAATTTTAGCCAGTGGAAGTTGGGATAAAACTATTAAAATATGGGATATAAATACAGGTTTACAACTTCACACTTTAACTGGACATAAATTACAAGTAAATGCTGTTGCTTTTAGTCCTCAAAGGGAACTTTTAGCTAGTGCTAGTCATGACAAAACAGTTCGTATTTGGCAAATACAAAACGGAAAATATCACTTATTAACAACTCTTTTAGGCCATACTTGGGCGGTTTTGACAGTTGCATTTAGTCCCACTAATCAAAATTTATTGGCCACTGGTAGCGGTGATAATACAATTAAATTATGGGATATTAACACTGGTGAAGTAATTAACACACTTTCCGGTCATTCCTGGTCTGTAGTAGCTGTAGCCTTTAGTACAGATGGGGAAATGCTAATTAGTGGCAGTTGGGATAAAACAGTGAAAATTTGGCAAATCAGCACAAAATCAGAAATTACCAGCCTTGTAGGTCATACAGACTCAGTATCTAGCGTTGCTATTAGCGATGATATAGAATTAATTATCAGTGCGAGTAAAGACAAAACCATCAAATTATGGTATATGTGACAATTATCAATGAAGCTAATCAGCACTTAAATTATACATTGGGATTGAGTCAAGTTGTAGTAATTTTAGGACTTACGCAAGTGTCACACCAAAAATCTGTTGTAGGGTGCTTTACTACTGCATAAATCCTGCAAATAAACAGATTGTTGATATCTGACGCACCTTACCAATGTGCCAGTTGCGTAAGTCCTGAATTTATTAAAAGGTACTGACCTAAAATATCATCAGACCAAAAAACACAACCACAAACCCCACAAGTGAGCCAATATGTGGCAAATTACTCAAAAAAGGACGGTTACTAATTTTGATTAAGGGAAAAATACTCAATGGAAGAATACAAAGCAATGTCACTCCCTGAATAAAAGTAGCTACATCTGCACTCCATGTTAAGCTTGGTAAATTTAAGCTATCATAACCCACATTGTGGGCAAAAATCGGTAAAATTCTCCCAGCTTCAGTGATCAAAGACGGTATATAATATACTAGATTTGCTATCAGTGTCATCGGTAAATAGGCATAAACAACCGTTAAATAATCGGGGATTTGAGGATCAATTTTCCGACTTAGACAGTGAGTTAAATAAGTTACTATCCCAGGTAGACTTAACAAAATTATTGCCACCGGTACAGCTACTAATAAATGCTGCGAATCTACTGACAAATCACCTAAACCAAACCAACTGAGAAACTTGTGAGAATTGTGTAGAAACACACCCCCCAATAGTAATAGCATTAAAGCAACTTCCGCAGCAAAACCTTGATGATTTTCCAATAAATCAGCACCGGGAAAGCGCAAATTTAGCTGTACAGAACGATTAGGGCAAGATTTAAGACATTCCATACATAACACACAATCGCGGTTATTGGACAACTTAGCCGGTATAGTATACAGAGGACAGGCATTACTTGCTTGTCCTTCCGTCGGCAAAGCCTCTAAAAAAGTCACTTGTGTGGCTGAAGTTGGTTTTTGACAGGCAAAGGTATTACACTGAGTAGCACAAACTTGCTCGGTAGAACGCAACTCAATTATAGATAGTTTGGCAAACATTCCATTCATACCGCCAATGGGACACAGATAACGACACCACAGACGACGTTCATAGATGAAACTGAAGATTACAGCCCCACTTGTAATCAATAGCAATAGGGAAGTTGAAAGATAGGCTGAATGGGGTAAATCCCAGAGTTTTTCCCATAAATAAATCAGAAAGAATCCTCCCCAAACACACCACGCTCCCCATTGATTAAGCCATTTATTCGGCCAGGGGCGCAATTGACGCGGATAAATCCAAAGAGAGATACTTCTGAGCCATTCACCGATAATCATAAATGGACAAACGGCACACCAAAGTCTTCCCACTAGGGGAAACAGCAATAAATATAATGGCCACCACCAAGCCCAGAATATATTCAGTACGAGGCTTTGATCTCGTGTTGGTGAACCGACAAAACCGAGAATGACCAGGGGGATAAAAATCGTTATATGTAACCACCAGAAAGGGGTTAACCACCAGTTACTCAGCAAAAAACGGCGCAAAGCGGGGATATAATTTAATAAGTCAATGCGAAAGCTATTTTTATTGGATTCTACTGACCATAATACTTGTTCAGAAATCATCGTTTGGTCGGCAGGAGTCATTAATACTACCCTTTCCATAATGATTTCTAATTCAGACAAGTTGTTAGGATATTCATAACTGAGTAACCGCCGTAAAGAGACTTGACTGAGTTGTAAAGGGGGACGATTTTGTTTTTGACAGAATTTTTTTAAGAAATAGTTAGCAAAAATAAGGATGTCTTCTTTTCTTTGGGAAAGAGCAAAAAGTTTGAGTTGATGAACTTCTAGTCCGGGGATAATAATAGGTTTAGGACTGGCAAGAATAAAGCGTACTTGACTCGTCTTATTCTCTTGACTTTTTAAGTAGATTTTCAGGCGATCGCTTTCTGCTTCGTTTAACAAATGTATATTATCAATTAATAAGGTAGCCTCTTGAATCTCTTCAACTATCCCTTTTTGAAGACTATTGCCCAAGAGTGTATCAATACTAATCTTTCCTGTATCATCCTTGGGTAGTTGGGAACAATCTATTTCCGCAAAAATACCGTTTTTTAGTCCAGATTTTCTATGAATAAAATTAGCGGTAAAAGTCTTTCCGCTGCCGGGAGGAGCTTGTAATATAATTGGTTTCAAATCTTTGGTAGTTTCCAGAACTCGCTGGGCTAACTTCTTACCAGCTTTGCTAGTAAACTCAGTAATTTCCTCTTGTTGAAGATTAATAACCGGAGAAATAGTCCAAGGTGAAATAGAAGTAAAAGATGTTTTATCCATAGCATCTCTTCTCAACTTTAGTTTATATATAAATATGAGAGTCTAATTTACCGCTAGAAATGATCTTATTGAAATTCCTGATTTTTTAGTAGCGATTAAAACAGATTTCTCACATACCTAACATATTATTAATTTTCACAGATCCCGAATTTTGATATAAAAATTTACAAAAATCAGCCTTTTGATCTATTCTTGCCTTTTATTATAGAGACAGGGAATTTGGGGTAAATATGGAAATTAGGTATAAAAGGGAATGGAAGAGTGATGATTGGTGGTAATTTTACTTAATTAGCCATTACCAATCACCACCCATGACTAACCTAAAATAATCAGGCGCTACCAGTGAAGGCAACTTCTGGAAATTTTAATTGCGCTTCTGCCATGGGGCGTTTTCTGCCTTCTTCTTGCCAGTAGTTAATTACTTCCGTGGCTTTATTCAGCAACTCCACGCGGTCAACATCTGTAATCCAATGTTTGGATTCTAACTCTTTTTTTAGCTCTTCCCAGGCATCATTTCTGGGCCAGAAAAAGTATTTGGTTAGGGGACTAGAACCTTTACCAACCACTTGGTCAACTGCGAGGGCGACGTTTTCGTCTAACCAGAGAATTTTCAAAATGAACTTGGTCAATTACACCTCCGGGGAATATCCGGGTTTTTTGCTTGAGTTTGCGACCCCTCATTTTAACTCAACATTTGACCAATTGACCAAAAATATTGGTTAAATCTAATTTTTTAGTTATTTTCTTGTTTTCATTCCCTCACAGATGTCTTTGCCTTATACTATTAATGTATGTATATATACGTACTTAAAATATTTTCTGGCACTTGATAATACATCATTGATAATTAAGCCTAATTGAGTTTTTTAAAACTAATTATGGAAATTCCGCATATTCTTAATTATTCAAAAAATTAGGTTTGCTGATACTGAGAATTAATTATTTCTTAGTAGTGAAAATGGTAGTAAACATCATCAACATTCCCCCCACTAAAATCATGATTGCTAATCCCCCGGTGACTAAATCTAAAGTATTGTTATCTATGGTCATATTATTCATACTCCTCTAAATTGTATATTATAAATAATAATACACAACAACAAATTAATAATGCAGATGTTGATTAAAAAGTGGTCAGTTTTTTGCAAAAATGTCCTGGTCTGCGGTTGGGAAAAGATAAGTTATGATTTATTAGCATAAGTGACTCATCTTGCACACAAAGAAAATCCATCTGCGTGGGTTTTAAGACGCTGTGAACACACAATAAAGTATATTTTCCAGGAATACTACTATGTATCAAACAGATCCACCTCCTTCACCCCAAGAAGTGTTACCAACGATGTATGATCTCAAAAGTGAAGATCCAGAGGAGAAAGGTTTGCCTGATCAATTTCATTTATTACAACCTCGTTTATTAGACGAAACTTTTAATTCTCCTACCTATCCTAGCAATAAAATATTTACCGCTAGTGATATAAATTTATATTATGATCCTCATCATCCCATAGCGTATAAAAGACCAGATTGGTTTGTATCTGTGGGTGTTTCTCCTCTTTATAAAAATGGCGATTTACGACTGAGTTATGTAATTTGGCAAGAGGGAATTACTCCCTTTATTATCGTGGAATTACTATCACCAGGAACAGAAAAAGAAGATTTAGGACAGACTTTACGAAATGTGGAAAAACCGCCAACAAAATGGGAAGTGTATGAACAGATTTTAAGGATTCCCTATAGGGTGTTCGCTTACTGAGGGAGTACAGGACTTAGGTATTTACAGAATGTTTTATGAGATAATAGAAATTAACCAACTTTAATAAATATCAAGGTGTGAAAAAATGAACTTACAAAAGTTACAACCTAGAGCAGCATTAAATAAAGCATTTCTGAAAATTAATCCTTTTAGAGATGACGTTGAAAACTTTAAAACTCATCTGCAAAATCTACTTAATAAAATTAATGAAGTGGAATCTGAGGAATTTCATAAAAATCTCATTGTGGATTTTTTCAAGAATACTTTTTATAGTGCAAATCATTTCATTAATACTAAGGGACGCAATGATCTAGTTATTTATAATGGTAAAGATGCTAAAAGTAGTGTGGGGGTGATTTTAGAATTTAAAAAGCCAAATAATAAAAGTGAAATGTTGAAAGTTGATCATCTCAATACTAAAGCATTTCAGGAATTAGTTTTGTATTTCTTCCGAGAACGTATCCTAGAGAAAAATTTAGAAATTAAATATTTAATCGCTACTAATATTTATGAATGGTTTATTTTTGACGCTCAGACCTTTGAAAACTTATTTATTGATAATAAATCTCTGGTTCAACAATTTACTGATTTTGAAGCAGGGAGATTAACTAGCAAAAAAACTGAATTTTTCTATAAAGAAATTGCTCAACCTGCTATTGCTGAAATTACCGATAAAATTACCTTTACCCATTTTGATATTCGAGAATATCAGGAATATTTAAAACCTGGTAAAAATCCAGATGAACATAAGTTAATTTCCCTGTTTAAGCTATTTTCTTCAGAACATTTATTAAAATTACCTTTTACTAATGATAGTAATACTCTGGATAAAGGTTTTTACAGTGAATTATTACATATTATCGGTTTGGTAGAAACTAATGAAGGTGGTAAAAAACTGATTCAACGCAAAAAAGAACATGATAGAAATATCGGTTCATTAATAGAAAATGCTATTTCCCAAATTGATAGTTTAGAAAAAATTTCTCGTTTAGAAAAACCGGAAAATTTCGGAGATAATTATCAAGAACAACTTTTTAATGTAGGTTTAGAATTAGCTATTACTTGGATGAATAGAATCTTGTTTTTAAAACTATTGGAAGCGCAATTAATTAGATATCATAAAAATGATCCGTCTTGGGGATTCTTGAATTTACAAAAAGTTGCAAATTATGATGATCTCAATAGTCTATTTTTTAGTGTTTTAGCGCGTAAACCACAGGAAAGAAGTCAGAATTTACAACAAAAATTACAAGAAAGATTTGCTCATGTTCCTTATTTGAATAGTTCTTTATTTGAACCTACAGAACTTGAACAAGATACTATTGTAATTAGCAATTTAGGAAATGAGAAATTACTAGTTTTTACAGGTACTATCTTAAAAGATAATAACGGTAAAAAACTGACTGGAGAAATTAATACCTTAGAATATCTGTTTGCTTTTCTCAATTCTTACAATTTTAGTAGTGACATTGGGGAAGAAATTCAGGAAGAAAATAAAAGGTTAATTAATGCTTCTGTATTGGGTTTGATTTTTGAGAAAATTAATGGTTATAAAGATGGTTCTTTCTTTACTCCCGGTTTTATTACTATGTATATGTGTCG
>JBJUHT010000011.1:0-14856 GCA_046070105.1 Dolichospermum sp. | reverse complement strand
TTTGTAGATAGTGCTGATGGTTATCAGTTTAATTATCCTAATGGTTGGTTACAAGTGAAGGTTGCTGATGGACCTGATGTGGTATTTCACGATTTAATTGAAGTATCAGAAAATATCTCCGTGATCATTAGTGCCGTTCCTGCTGGTAAAACTTTGCCAGAACTAGGAACACCCTCAGAAGTTGGTTATAAGCTACAAAAAGCGGCTCTTGCTCCTGTTGATTCTGGTCGCAGCGCGGAATTAATTAATGCAGCACAAAGGGAAAGAAATGGTAAAATTTACTACTTTTTAGAATATGAAGTTAAATTCCCTAATGGACAAGAAAGACACAACATTTCTAGTGTAGCCGTAAGTCGTGGTAAACTTTTTACCTTAAATGCGTCAGTACCACAGAAACGCTGGAAAAAAATACAACGCATGATTGATGAAGTTGTCAGTTCTTTTACTGTCTATTAATTATGTATAATTGAAAATCGAGCTTAGGGAAAATTACTAGAGATGAAAATTCCGCAATTTGTACTTGCTTCTGCTTCCGTTGCGCGTCGTCGTTTACTACAAACTATCGGACTTGACCCAATAATTTTCCCCAGTGATTTTGATGAGTCGCAAATACAACTTGATGAACCGGGGGAATTAGTACAAACTTTAGCCCAGTCTAAAGCGGAAACTGTGGTTTCTCGGTTTCCATCAGCTTTGGTCATGGGTTGTGATTCAGTTTTGGCAATTAATGGTAAAATCCATGGTAAACCAGCAGATTACCAAGAAGCGATCGCTCGTTGGCAAGTAATGCAAGGTAACTTTGGCGACTTGTATACAGGTCATGTTTTGATTGACACATCACAAAATCGGCAGATTGTCAAGTGTCAAGTTACTAGGGTGTACTTTGCTAAAATGAGCGATCGCGCGATTCAAGCCTATGTAAAAACAGGTGAACCCCTCAAATGCGCTGGAGCATTTGCTTTAGAAGGATACGGGAGTTTATTTGTGGAAAAAATCGAGGGTTGTCATAGTAACGTCATTGGTTTAAGTTTACCTCTATTACGGGAAATGATCAAAGAATTAGGATATGAAGTGACAGATTTTTGGGGATAGTTAGGTAATTATTATTCCCAATTTTTCTCAGAGAAAATGTTAGAAAATAGAGACTACTATCTGAATATGAAATTAGTTTCCGAAAACAAACCATGAGACGAGATGAGGTAATAGCAACTTTAGCAGCACATCGAGAAAAGTTGCAGGAATTGGGAGTAAAATCCCTTAATTTGTTTGGTTCAGTAGCGCGGGATGAAGCTCGTTTAGATAGCGATATAGACTTTTTAGTAGAGTTTAATCGTCCGGGTGGGTTGTTTCAACTTTTGCGAGTGCAGTATTATTTAGAAGATATTCTGGGATGTCCTGTAGATTTGGGAACTCAGGATGCTTTGAGAGAACATTTGCGAAAACCTGTATTCAAGGATATCATTCGTGCCTTTTAGAGATTGGCGGCTTCGCGTTCAAGATATTGTCTTATCTATCAATGAAATTGAACAAAGGACAAGGTATATAACCTTTGAAGAATTTGCAAAAAATAAAACGATTGTCAAGGCTGTTCTCTATGATTTTGTCGTGATTGGAGAGGCTAGTAGAAATGTACCGAACGATATTCAGTTAAGCTATCCTCTGATACCTTGGCGTTTGATGGGAGGAATGCGAAATGTAGTAACTCACGAATATTTTCAAGTTGATTTGAGTAGGATTTGGGAAACTATTCAAAATGATTTATCCCCATTATTACCACAATTACAAGAAATACTGGAGAGAGAAATATCAGAAGAATAGTTGATCTGGTGCAGATAGTTGTAAACTAACAAATAAATTGTATTTCCTAAATAATATGTCCTTTACTCCTTCCTTGCGCGAACAACAACATCCCCTCATTCGTCAACTAGCTGATTGTATTGAAGCAGTTTGGCACCAACATCTAGACTTATCACCATACCATTTACCTGCAAAGTTGGGATATGTGGAAGGTAGACTAGAGGGAGAAAAATTGATTATTGAAAATCGTTGTTATCAAACTCCTCAGTTTCGTAAAATGCACTTAGAACTGGCAAGAGTCGGTAATATGTTAGATATTCTTCATTGTGTGATGTTTCCCCGTCCAGAATATGATATACCCATGTTTGGCTGTGATTTAGTGGGAGGTAGAGGTCAAATTAGCGCCGCTATTGCTGATCTTTCTCCTGTAAATTTAGATAGAATCTTACCAGACGGTTATAATTCTCAACTTAGGGAATTAACTAAACCCAACTTTTCTCAGCCTCGTGAATTACCAGAATGGGGAAATATCTTTTCTGATTTTTGTCTGTTTATTCGTCCTACTTCTTCCGCAGAAGAAATGAGTTTCTTATCTCAAGTCAAGTCATTTCTAGAAATACATTGTACACAAGCAATTGCATCGAGTCCAGTCACACCAGAAAAAGTAGCTGAAATTATAGCTGGACAACATAACTACTGTACAAAACAACAACAAAATGATAAAACCCGGAGAGTTCTAGAAAAAGCTTTTGGTACAGAATGGGCAGAAAATTATATGACTACAGTTTTATTTGATTTACCATAAGCATTCAGCATGACAAGGGAACTCTTAACTGGGAACAGGGAAGAGGTTTTGGGTAACTTTACTTTTCGTTACTTATGTCCGTTTTTTCCATTCACCTACTATTTAAGATTACTTCATAAATTTATAAATCATCTCTGATAGCCAAATACTTCCCATGACTACTCTATTACTCTATTACTCTAACTGTAAATTGTGTTACGTTTTCCCTTAATCAATAAATGTAGAATCAACATAAAGTGAAAGTGATTACCACTAATACTTCTTTTAGGGAAGTTAATCACCGAAATTTCTAGTTATCTAATTTGAGCCGATAATTAGTGTTATCTTTTGGCAAAATTATCATCTATTTCCTGTGCTGTGAGATTTTTTTATGTGTTTTGTAGATATTATATCTTCTTGAGATTTTCACAGAAAAGTAAGGAATTAAACAGATGTTTTAAAAACTGCTAGTAATCTGAAAAATACTGGGAAATTATCTTTACTAAAAATGAAAGTTGAAGTTGATCCTCAGCCGAAAAAATTAAACATTCAACAATGGTTGTCAAAATCAAGCCATAAAAATGTGGATTTTCAAGAGTTACTAAATTCCATGTTCATTTTTTTAGTTTCATCACCACAATTCGGATCAATAGGTAATATATCATGTCAACGGTGGATGAAAAATCGAAATTTAAGATTGAACAACCTCAAATTTGGTTAAGTATTGCTGTAGCCTTACCAGTAGCATTAGCTGCCGGTTTACTAGCCACAACGAGAATGGAACAATTGAAAAAACTGACTTCTGCTGTATCTGTAGCACCAATTCCTAATACCATTAGCGCCATAGGACGTTTAGAACCAAAAGGAGAAATTATTAAACTCTCGGCCTCTGCGGGTTTATCAGGTAATTCACGAGTCCAGCAACTTCTAGTTAAAGAAGGACAACGAGTACAACAAGGACAGGTTGTGGCTATTTTAGATAACCGCGATACTAGTATGGCCGTAGTCGCAGAAGCCAAAGCCAAGATGCAAGAATCCCGGGCGAATTTAGCCCAGGTACGTGCCGGTTTTCCTAAGGATATTCAAGCCCAAAAATTCATTATTGCCCGATTACAAGCCCAATTGGCCGGGGAAAAGGACGCTCAACAAGCCATGATTGGCAGAATTGCGGCTCAGTTAAGTGGTGAGAAAATTGCCCAAGAAGCCGCAGTTACCCGTTTAGAGGCCGAACTATTGGGACAAAAGGAGTCTTTAAAAGCTACAGTTGAGCGCGTTAGAGCAGAACAACGTAATGCTCAAGTAGATTCTGGTCGTTATGAATTTCTATACAAACAAGGCGCTATTTCTCAGCAAGAACGAGATAGAAGACAGTTAAATGCAGTAACAACTAATCAACAATTAATTGAAAGTCAAGCTAGTTTAAAACGGGCAATAGCTACTATAAAACAACAAATTTCTGAAGCTAGAGCTAATCAAGTGAAAACTCTAAATACTTTACAACAGCAGTTAATTGAAGCTACTGCTAACCGCAATAAAACTCTAGTTACTTTGCAAAGACAAATAGACGAAGAAACAGAAAAATTAAATCGTCTATTAGTAGTCAGTCCTCTCAATGTTCAAGTAGCTCAAGCTCAAGTTACTAATGCAATTGCTTTCATGAGAAAAGCCCAAGCCGAACTGCAACAAAGCTATGTTAAAGCCCCTAGTTCCGGTGAAATATTAAAAATTTACACTAAATCAGGGGAAATAATGGGTGTAAATGGAATTGCGGAAATTGGACAAACTGATCAAATGTTTGTAGTCGCAGAAGTTCCTGAAGATACTATTAGTAAAGTCCGTTTAGGTCAAACTGCTACTATCTCTAGTGATAACGGCACATTTAATGGTCAATTAAAGGGTAAAGTTACTGAAATCGGTAGAAAAATTGGCAAGAAAGATGTTCTCAATAACGACCCGGCAGCAGATATTGATGCCAGAGTTGTAGAAGTGAAAATTGCTTTATCTCCAGAATTTAATCAGCAAGTTTCTGGTTTAACTAATGCTAAAGTTACTGTGGAAATTAATGCTAATTAATTCCCTAATATTCCACTACTTAATTATTGTTTCTCAAATCAAAAAAAAGCTAAAAAATGGCAGGAAAAATACCTTTATCTTGGCTACAATTGACAAGAGAAAAAACTCGCCTAGCAGTAGCTTTGTCCGGTATTGCCTTTGCTGATATTTTAATGTTCATGCAATTAGGTTTCCGGGATGCACTCTATTATAGTAATGTCAGAATGCACAGCAGTTTGGCAGGTGATGTGATTTTAATTAATAATCAATCTAATGCTGTTTTATCAATGAAAAGTTTTTCCCAAAGAACTTTATATAAGGCGTTAGATTTACCCACTGTTCAATCAGTACACCCCATATATTTAGACTACACAAGCTGGAGAAATCCCGTTACAGGTCGCCCTCGTAGTATTTTGATTTTCGGCATTAATCCAGAGGTGAATTTGTTTAATTTACCCGGAGTAAATGAAAACTTAAATAAACTTAAACTTCCTGATGTGGTTTTATATGATCGTTCTTCTCGGGTAGAATATGGTCCGATTACTGATAGTTTTAATCAGGGCAAAACTGTCACTGCTGAAGTAAGAAGACGACAAGTTAAGGTGGGGGGATTATTTACTTTAGGAGCATCTTTTGGTGCAGATGGTAATTTAATTACTAGCGATCTTAACTTTTTGCGAATTTTTAATAATCGTCAAAGAGGACTAATTGATATTGGGGTAATTAAGTTAAAACCTGGCGCAGATCCTAATCAAGTAGCTCAATATTTACGAAGTTATTTATCTACAGGTATTAATGTTTTAACTAAGGAGGAATTTGTTGAATTTGAAAGAAATTATTGGGCTAGTAGTACGGCTATTGGTTTTATTTTTACATTAGGAACAATTATGGGTTTTATTGTGGGAACTGTCATTGTTTATCAGATTTTGTATACAGAAGTAACAGATCATTTATCTGAATATGCTACTCTCAAAGCCATAGGTTACACTCAAAATTATTTATTAACTGTGATTCTTCAAGAAGCTTTTTTATTAGCTGTTGTCGGTTATTTACCCGGATTTACCTGCGCTCTTGTTTTGTACAATGTTGCTAGAGACGCTACTCTTTTACCCATATTCATGAGTTATAACCGCGCTATTATGGTAATCATGTTAACTATTTTAATGTGCTTTATTTCGGGAATGATTGCTATTCGTAAATTGGGTTCTGCGGACCCAGCAGATATTTTTTAATAGGTAATGGGTAATGGGTAATAGGTAATGGGTAATGGGTATTTGACTTGCATATTACCTAAAATTAAAACTCTTGTGGGGTGGGCATCTTGCCCGCCCGTGGTGTACCTCATAAGACCAGAAAGTGCCGTATCATCCCTGATTATTCCATCTTTATTCTCAACTCTTCTATTATGATCAACAAAAAACCCGTAATTACTATTAAAAACATTAATCACTACTATGGTAAAGGCTCTCTAAGAAAACAGATTTTATTTGATATTAATCTGGAAATATATGCCGGAGAAATTGTCATTATGACTGGTCCATCAGGTTCAGGTAAAACAACATTATTGAGCTTAATTGGTGGTTTAAGATCAGTACAAGAAGGAAGTCTGAAATTTTTAGGTGAAGAACTCTGTGGCGCAAGTCAAAGTAAACTAGTAAAAATGCGTCGTCACATTGGTTATATTTTTCAAGCTCACAATTTATTGGGTTTTTTAACTGCTAGACAAAATGTACAAATGGCTGTAGAATTAAATCATCGTATTTCCCAATCAGCAGCTATTTCTCAATCGGAAACTATGCTCAAATCTGTGGGTTTACAAGAACGTATTAATTACTACCCAGATAATTTATCAGGTGGACAAAAACAAAGAATAGCGATCGCTCGCGCTTTAGTCAATCATCCTCCTTTAGTATTGGCCGATGAACCAACGGCAGCATTAGACAAACAATCAGGACGTGATGTAGTGGAAATCATGCAGCGTTTGGCTAAAGACCAGGGAACCGCTATCTTACTTGTTACCCATGATAACCGGATTTTAGATATTGCCGATCGCATTGTGGAAATGGAAGATGGTCTTCTCACTCGTGATACTCAAAATGTCCTTTGAATCACGACTCTCAAAAGGAACACCATTCTAACATCTGATTCAGGTTTTTACCTATAGTCTCATCACCTAAATTTGCCACTAGTACCTTGTCACAACCGGTGCTTTGCGTGTAGTCTTAAATGTCACATTTACCCCTTCATTTAATTGTTCCAGTACCAGCAGCGGCGTAGGTTTCGCCTTTTGATCCCAATGCATATAAACAATCCGACCGTGAATAGTCGGTTGCCAGGTATCAGCATCTTCTCTAGAACTTAGGTAAGTTTCTATACAATCAATGATCTGAGAAACAGTCACAGAAGTGGCTTGAATTGGTAACTTAATTAATCGAATTTGTACTCGGAATAGTACCCGCTTGACAATTTTTGGTGCTACACCAGTTTCATATTCAATATCAAAAGTTTCATCTATCTGCTTACCACTACTACTGGCAACTCCCACAGCCCCTTCACTCGATTGACTAGGACGCAGCGCCGGAGATATCTTATCTTTAATCTTGATTTTCATTTGATTAATCAGAGCTAAATGGAATACATCCTCCGACATCCGCATTCGCAAATAATCTAGATTAAAATGCCGTGAGTCAACTAAATCAGGATTATTCTCCAGTTTGCGAATAGTTTCCAAAGCTAACTTCAGTTTTTTATCTAATTCTCTGGTGCGGAATTTTTCAAAATCTAATTTTTTCTGACTCTGTTGTAATAAAATTTTACAATAAACAATTACAGCAATCAGAGCTAAAATCATACCCCCACTGGCAAATAGTAGTACGGGTGGACTTTGAGACTCATTGGTAACTACGGCTTTAGTCGTTTTTGTCACTTTAGCTACAGGAGAAGCATTGAGAGAATTTCTGCTGGACATAATTTGCAACCTTTAATTATAAGACCGATATTTTGTTGAAAAATTAAATTAAATACCCACTGCATTTTTCCATAACATACTGGAATAATGCAATTTTTGCAACCGCTATTTTACACTTATATATTAGCATTCATAACTCAGTTCGCGTAATGTCACCTAAATCACATTTTGTTGACATTCCCTAACCTACAATTGATGTTATGGTTTCCTCATGGTTACACGGCATGGCCAGGGTAAATGTATTACAGCGATTTCCAATCATATAAGGTACATCTTAGCCCCCCTTAGCCCCCTCATCGCACCCCCCTCAATCCCCCCGCAGTGAGAGGAAGAAAAGGATAAACTTTTGATATTGGAGGGGGTTGGGGGTGGGGTTCTTGTTCCGGGTTTGATGACAATTTGCTGTAAGTCTATGTATGTAAGTAGGTGAACGGAAAAAAACTAACATAAGTAACAAAAAGTAAAGTTGCCCAAAACCTGTTCCCAGTTAAGAGTTCCCTTGTCATAACGACAATTTTTAACGCCTCCCTGCTTAATATATGGTGATTATTGTACGTTCTCTAGACCATTACTGGGATCTCATATATGAGATTATGATATTGAATATCAGAAATCTATAAGCTAATGCTATACCAATTTTATATTTTCTCTGTTATTTTGTATTAGGGGGAACAGTTATTCCATATAAAGCTCGTTTAAATGAAAATTAGTTCCACTACTTTACCGTTCCTCCAGTTCAGTACAAATTGCCAAGAGAATTTATAATCTAAGTGACCGAGGCAAATTTTCATCACTTTCATCTACAAAGGATTTCCAAATATGCTGAAAACTAAAGGTCAACCCATGATTATCTCTAGTTTTGTTAACCCCCTAGCAGAAAATTGTCCAGCTAGAAGTAGGTTTAATTTATTACAGAAATTACGTCAATATCTCGATGAAATCGAAATTAATAATCGTCAAATCGCTAAATTGATTGCTAAACTTATCCCTGCCCAATGTCCCTTTGAGCGTGATATCGTGGTTTTTGGTCGCAAAATCGCCCACATTCCCCCTTTATGCAAATTTAACCCCCTGTATGACCAGTTTGTAGGTTTGCGCTTTCGTGCATTATGTTATTTAGTAGATAAGTGTGGAGAGGACATTCAGTCTTACTGCTAAATACAACATTCAATAGGCCATGGAAATTAAAGTCGAACATCAACCAAGTCTTACACATCTCCATCAGTTAGATGTATTTAATTGGCCAATTTGGGAAAAGGAAATATCTAAGTTTCCCTGGACTTATGATCATCAGGAGGTTTGCTACTTTTTAGCGGGTAATGTCATTGTCACGCCTCATGAAGGACAAGCAGTACAAATGGGTAAGGGAGATTTAGTGACTTTTCCTGCTGGTATGTCTTGTGTCTGGGAAATTATCAGCGATGTCAGGAAACATTATCGCTTTGATTAATTGTAACTTATTTTTAGTAATTTTAATGCAACCCAAATAATCAATATCTGAAAGATAGGAATTTGATATTTTTTAGCGGGTTGCTATGAAACTATTGTTCCTAAAATATCGTCTACAAATAAATTATTTTCGGGGAATGCTGAAATTGACAATTTTTCCCCGCGACTTAGTGTTTGAATGTCCCTATAACCATGTTCAGTAGGGTAGCGATAGACAGTAATTACTTGTTGATAAATATCAACTAACCAAACTTCAGTAATACCACTATTAGCATAGAGAGGAATTTTCACGTCTCTATCATATTCAATACTGCTATCTGCGACTTCAATTAATAAGAATATATCTTGGGGTTGAGGGTGTCCAGATTCATAAAAATCTGTGCGAGGTTTTAGTAATGCGATATCTGGTTCAGGTTCAGATAAGTTATTCAAGAGAATCGGATTTTGTACAGCAACTATGACTTTTTTACCCAGTAATTGTGAAAAAATTGAATTTAAACGATTTACACAAGCTGTGTGTCTTCTACCAATTGGTGACATTTCTATAATTTCTCCATTAATCAGTTCTACTTTATCATTTTCTGACAAAATACCGGCTTCACTCATTTGATGGTATTGAGAAATAGTAAAGCGAAAATTTTTAACCTGTGGTTTTGCTAATTGTAAGGTCATAATTAACTTTCTCCTATAGGAATCTGGTTTGATTCTGTGAGTTTACTTGTGTGGTCAGGGAACAGGGAACTCTTAACAGGGAACAGTAAAGACAGAATTGATACCTACTGAGTCTTGTATGGCTACGCAACGCAAGCTATCAAAAATCAAATAGGAGTCCTATATTTACCTTTATTTTTAAAATAGCAATAATATCCCCGACTTCTCAACTCAATTGATTATTTAGACTAAATTAGGCGGTTAGCAACCGGGTATACAGAGACAAAACCCACCTGAGTGGGTTTAGAAACCTGTTTATAAAAAATCGAAAAATACTTCAGGAACTAATCTTAATTCACCAGATTTAAACCGGGAAATATCTATCCATAATGCGCGATGTTGACGTTCTGGTGTTTCTGAAAAAGTTAAACTTTCAATGTGGTAAAATTTGGAATCAGCAAAATCGCATTCGTAGAGTTGAATGATTTCATGTCCTTGTTTACCGTTAAAAGTAAATAGGTTTTCGATACAACTTAGATAGCGAATATTGGTTAATTCGGCTTGAATTTCTTCTTGAAACTCTCTAATTAAAGCTATGCGGCTAGTTTCACCAAATTCTACACCACCACCTAAAGCCCGATAAAAGATTGATTGTTTTGTAGGATCATATCCTTCAGAAACAAAGATTCTATTACCATCTCGAATTAGTGCTAAAACAATTACTCGAATTTGACCTTCTTTATTCATGATAGTAATTAATTGTAATTATCGTAGATTGAATCGGGGCGACTTTCACTATTTTCTATAGGCCAATCTGAATTTTCACCACCAATATATAGTTCTTCAATAGCGACATATTCTTGATTTAATTGTGTTAGTGCGTTAATCAGAATGTCTAAAGCGATCGCATCACTTGTTCCCAAATCAAACCAACAACGCATCCAATCTCCTTCATATTCAAATTCACCCATATTGTGCATCAAAGCCAAGAAGGTTTTATCATAGCCTTGTTCATCATAATTCATGTAGCTGATATCAATTCCTGTATCTTGTACTTGCAGATTTTCCGCATTAAATCCCCCCAATTTACCTAAATAAAACCAGGAAGTAAATACTTCTTCTACATATTTTTTTTCTTGTAGGGAGGGAATGGTGCTAAACTTCAACCAAATCCAGACATCAAAAGGATTAAACTCGCGGAATTGAATTTGCATTTTTGTAATGGGTAATGGGTAATTGGTATAACTAGAATTTCATGACAACGAACAACTGACTGCTGACAACGAACAACAAACAACTGACTACTGACAACGAACAACAAACAACTGACAACGAACAACTGACAACGAACAACTGACAACGAACAACTGACAACGAACAACTGACTACTGACAACGAACAACTGACTACCGACTACTAACAGCTTGACTGCGTTCATATTCTATTTGTTTGACTAAATTAACAGGAAGTTGGGATTTTTTGGCTAATGCTTTGTCAAAATAAACTATTCCTTCCTTAATTAAATCCTGACTTTTTTCACTTTTTCCTTTTTCCTGAAGAATTTGAGCTTTTAGATAGTAAATTTCTGGGTTGTCAGCAGTTGTTTTTAAAGCGCGGTTGACATAATCTAAAGCCTGAGAATATTGTTTCAAATCTCGATAAGCCAAAGCAATACCTCTATCTACTAAATAACCCGGTGAAGCATTTTTTTGCAACCTTTCAATTGCATCATCTGGACTAGTAAAAGGCAAATTTACAGCTAACATTAAATCCATATAACCACGAATTAAGTTTAACTCTGGATCATTGGCAGAAATTTCTTCGGCTCTCTCAAAATATGTATATACTTTTCGTAAGCGACCAAAAGCAGGTCCAGCACCATTGATAGTCCCCTCTCGACTGAGAATTAGCGCCCCCTCCAAAAAATGGCTGACGGCAGTGTATAAATTACCACGTAAGGGATCACTAGGAATAAGATATTGTGCAGTTTCCAGGGTTTTTTGACTGTATTTTTCCAAACTAGACCAATCTTGATCCCTATAAGCTAAACCGGCCTGAATTACATAAATTAAGGGTTCATTGGGTTCGCTAGAAATAGCTGCTTGTAAGGAATTTTTAGCTTTTGGGTAATTTCCCTCTTGGAAAATCGCTTTAAAAACAGCTTCCGTATTATCACTTATATTACGAGTTTCTTGAGTCCGAAATGGATCAGCAGCAAAGGAGGAATTTACAAATAGATTTAAAAGAATTGAAGTAGTAACAGTCACTTTCAAAAATATAGGAAATCGCCAAGATATGATGAATTGAGGAATTAAGAACTGTTTGAACATAGTTATCACGGGAATAATTACGGTTGAAATTGTTTTATCTATTACCTAAAATGCAAAGCAGTGAATAAAAGTGAATTATAAATTACGTTTGTGGCCACCAAAATTTCCCCTAACTTGGTAATCTTAACAGATGCTCTATCTTAGAAATCTAACTTATCACCCCACGGCTTGCCCCAAAGCCATTCTCCAAGCCATTAACTTAAAATTACCACCCCAGAAACTGGGTTTAATAATTGGACCTAGCGGTTCAGGGAAAAGCACCTTATTAGAAATTCTATCTGGACTAGCTAATCCTACCACTGGTGGGGTTTTTTGGCGAGAGCAGGGACTCATAGCTGAACAACTGCAACAATTAGCAGGTTTAGTATTTCAATTTCCAGAACGACACTTTTGCGGAGGGACAATTTTAGAAGAATTACGCTTAGGACATCCTGAACTGGGATTAGAACAGGTTAAACAAGCATTAACAGAAGTGGGATTAAATAATTTATCCTTATCTGTATCTCCTACTAATTTAAGCGGTGGACAACAAAGACGGTTAGCGTTAGCAGTGCAATTAATTCGTCAGCCGAACTTATTACTATTAGATGAACCGACTGCTGGCTTAGATTGGTCTATGCGTCGGCAACTGGTAAACTTATTAGCTAAACTGAAAAAAGATCGGACATTGTTAATTGTAACACACGATGCCAGTGATATATTACCAATAGCTGATTATTGTTGGACATTAGATCATGGTATTTTAAAATCAGTTGAGCCGACAACTTTAGGAAATAAAAAACAAGAAGTAGTGACTAATTCACCAGATTAATATTAACTTTCTTCTTCTTCCTGCTTCGCGTTCTTTGCGTCTTCGTGGTTCATTTAATTCATATTTTGTCAAGAAATAGGGAATTTAACCGCAGATAAATTTGAGATCAATGATCAAGTAAAAATCGGCTAAAATTAATAGAAAAAAGTGATTTTCAATAATGGATACAGAACCTTTATCTATTGCCAATTTGCCGAAAATGGCGGAAATATGGGAAAAAACCCTGAATTGGCAACCGACAAATCTACAAGAAAACCAATTTGAACAACTTTATCAATTAATCATTGCGGGAAATCGCCAAATCAACTTAACTAGGATTACTGAACCTGAAGAATTTTGGGAAAAACATCTTTGGGACTCCTTGCGAGGAATTACACCCAAACAAATATTTATTCCTGGAATTGACAGAGGAAAACGGATAATTGATATTGGTACAGGAGCAGGTTTTCCTGGTTTACCAATTGCTCTAATTTTTCCCAATTCGCAAGTTAAACTTTTAGATTCTACAGGGAAGAAAATTAATTTTATTGAAACTGTTTTATCAGCACTTGCTCTCAATAATGCTCAAACATTGCTTGGGAGAGCCGAAGAAATTGGTCAACAGTATGAACACAGACAAAATTATGATGTCGCTGTGATTCGGGCTGTGGGAAATGTTTCTGTTTGTGCCGAATATAGTTTACCATTAGTCAAAAAAGGCGGTTTAGCGATAATTTATCGGGGTAGTTGGAGTGAAGCAGAAAATCAAAGCTTAGAAACTGCTGTTGAACAATTAGGTGGAGTAGTTGAATTAATTGAAGAATTTTCTACTCCTTTGAGTAATAGTATTCGTCATTGTCTGTATTTGCGAAAAGTGACTAACACACCAATTAGTTTTCCCCGTGGGGTTGGTATACCCAGTCAAAAACCAATTTAATCAGCGAATTTCTCGATTTTAGATTAGATTAGTGATTAGATATATAGCGTGAGAGCGTCAACGCTGCCAGCGACAATAAACTTAAAATCCCCAAATCCAAGTGTTAAATTTGTCTCAAAATGGTTGTTCTGTATGGGTTGCTTCTTCAACAGAAGGACTGCTGACACCAACTGCTGTTGCTCTTGGCAAATTTGATGGTGTTCATCTTGGTCATCAAAGAGTAATTCAGCCAGTATTACAGTCAGTATGGGGTAAAAGTGGAGAAAATTCAACCCCCCTAGACCGCAAAAATCCGCGACCTTACTCAACCGTTGTTACTTTTGATCCCCATCCCCATGAGTTTTTTACAGGACTTCCTCGTGATTTGTTAACACCACTGGATGAAAAAGTGCAACAATTGCGATCGCTTGGAGTAGAACAATTGGTATTATTACCTTTTGATAGAGAATTGTCTGCTCTTTCCCCAGAGGAATTTGTGGATAAAATTCTGGTTCAACAACTCCAATGTCAACAAATTAGCGTTGGCCAAGATTTCTGTTTTGGCAAGAAGCGTATGGGTACTGCCCAGGATTTGCAAATACTCGCAGCTAAATACAATATACCCGTGACCATAGTTCCTATAAAAACTGATACAGACAGCTTGTCTACCACGGATGATACTCGTATCAGTACATCCTTAATTAGAGAAAGTTTAGAAGTAGGTGATATTCCTAAAGCAAATCGTCTGCTGGGAAGACCTTATACCCTTACGGGTGAAGTAGTAACAGGTCAAAAATTAGGTAGAACTATCGGCTTTCCTACGGCTAATATCCAACTACCAAAGGATAAATTTTTACCTCGCCATGGTGTTTATGCTGTGGAGGTGATCATTCATAATCAAACTCCAGATACAGACCCTATTCAGCAATTAGGGGTCATGAATATCGGGAACCGTCCCACGGTTAATGGTATAGATACTCGTGTGGAAGTACATTGTTTAAATTGGTCTGGTGATTTATACGGGAAAATTTTGGAGATACAGTTAGTAAGATTTTTGCGTCCTGAACAGAAATTTCCCTCTTTGGAAGCACTGAAAAATCAAATTCAACTTGATTGTAC
>JBJUHT010000010.1:0-14533 GCA_046070105.1 Dolichospermum sp. | reverse complement strand
TATTTTGGGGTTAATTTTTTGTTTTTGCAGGTTTACAATATATACAATATATAAAGTTACCCACAATAGACTTATGACACTAACCCTCAGCTTACCACCAGAATTAGAACAATATTTAATACAGGAAGCACAACAACAAGGACTTTCTGTGGAAACTTATACAGTGCAACTTATTCAAAAATCTATTTTCCAATTGGAGAAAAATTCATTTGAAGAAACACCCACAGAAATTGTCATTGAAGGTATTCATCAGGGAATAAAAGAAGCATTAAGTGGACAAACTATACCTCTTTCACAAATGTGGGAAGGAATAGATGCAGAATAATGAACCACTATCAATTGAAATTGCTATTACTCCTCGTTTTCAAAGAGATTTGCGAGAACTAGCTAAACGCTATCGTTCCATTCGTAGTGATATTCAACCTTTAATTGATAAACTACAAGCAGGTGAAATTCCTGGAGATAGAATTGCGGGTATTAAATATCAAGTTTTCAAAGTTCGTGTTAAAAATAGTAACATTCAAAGATGATTTATGGTTGTGGTGTGATGAGTATTGTTCATAGTTTCTAAAAGGTTTCCTCTGTTATTTGAAATTGTTGACCGTGACGGAGCGCTTCGCTATCGCACCCTTCCCACATCTCTAAATGCGATTCCTACGGAGCGCTTCGCTATCGCACTCTCTAAACCCCAAAACAGCGATACCTTCGGTGCGCTATCTCTACGAGTACCATAAGGGATACGCTAACGCACATCTTCCACAACCCCAAAACCAAAACTTAGAAAAAATATTAAATCTATGCTTTGACTGATTTTTCAGCAGCAGTGATTAAAATTTCATCCATCCAAGCATTAATACTTTTTCCAGCTTTTTTAGCTGCAATAAAAATTTTACGATGATGTTCTGGAGTAGTTCTAAATGGTAATTTTCCAGAAAAAGGCTTATCTGGTTCTTCTCCTAATTCTTCACAAAAAGCTAAATAACCATCAATAGAAGTCTGAAATTCTTGACGTGCTTCTTCTACGGTTTTCGCTTTAAAAGTAATTACATCATTAATATCAAGAACACGACCAAAAAGTATTCCTGCTTCTACATCTACTTCAATTGATGCTGTATATCCTTTATAAGTCAACATAATTTTAATCATCCTCAGTCAGTTTTGTTGTAGTTGATTTAACAATCTATTTATGCTTCAATTCCTGCTTTTATCAAAAATTCTCTTACTGATTTTACCGCTCCTTTATCGGTTTCTTTTTCTGGATGTGGTTCATGAAAATAACCTCTCACATCATTTAATTTAACTCTAACTCTTGAACCGCTTCCTTGACTAACATCAGCACCTAAAGCTATAAATAGATTTTCAATATCTTGCCAAATAATGTTTGCTGGAACAGGATTTGTAAAAATTAATTCTAAAATCTTTTGCTGTTTATTATTGAGATTCATCCTTTTTTACTTTTAACGGAAGCTAATATATAGGATATCATATTATGATATCATGTCAAGAGATAATCTAAATTTACAAGTTCTAAAGCGATCGCACCCTCAAAACCCAAAACATAGTAGTCCTATTAAGGGTGAAAATGTCAACATCTCATGATATCTTCCATCCAATGAACATAACTAATTTCTTGACACATAAATGAATTTATAATCATGATCAAATCAATATTTTGATATAGCTTGCTCAAATTTTAATATATTTTGGGCTATCTTTAATCTGGTTTCTTGAAGGTAATTTAAAACTAGGTGCAAATGCTAAAACTATCCTTTGTGATCCTAATTCACAGTTAGTTATTCCTGCAACTACTTTAGCTGAAGCTGTTTGGATTGTAGAAAGAGGTAGAACATCTATTCCTACCACTCTTGAATTGTTTGATGAGATATTCCTAAAACTTCGGCAAAATCGTGATAATTCACTTCTAAATCATCTAAAATATCTGCAATTACTTCTCCTGGATGTATTGGTCTTGCTAATCTTTCATCAGTAATATTTTGCCAATTATTCATAAACTATACCATTGTTTCCTGAAGTAATTGAGACTGTGATGCAGTTGACTTTTGTTGATTTATTTCTTCCCGGTTAGCACTTTCACCATTACGAAACTGTGCAAATAATTCAAAAAAGTTATTAAGTGCTTCTTTTTCATCACCAGAATAAAATAGTATTATACTATCCCATCTATGAGATGAAGTAATTTTAAATCTTGTTTGTATCCATTCTTGAAATTGATTAAATTCCAGTTCCTGTTGAGTTTCTGGTAATCCTAAATCTGCTCTACAACCTATATATCCATCTAAAAATGATCTTAATCGAGTAATTGAACATTGACCTAAAAACATTCCTGGTCTTTGTTGAATTTGTTCTAGCATTGTATAAAGGTATTCTTGATGATTTATAGTTGTGGTGTGATGATTGTTGTTCATAGTTTCTAAAAGGTTTCCTCTGTGATTTGAAATTGTTGACCGTGATATAGTTTATCATAAAACAATAAGTTGATTAACCATTGGGCTTTGGTGATTCCATCAGGATGGTGATTATCAAAAATCATTTCTACTTCATCTATTATAATCTCAATTCCTTGATGACGACCATTAAGAGATATTGCATTTTTAGAAACGGTTTCATCATAAATATAACTGTTACGTCCGATTGCTGAACCAGTATAAAGTTTTATCCTTTTACCAGGAATTTTTTGTGATATCAGGTAATCTTGAATAGCTTGAGCGCATTCAACACATTCAAGGTTTTTATATTTAGATATAATTTCTTTGATTGTATCAATTTGCTGAGTTGTAATTTGGGTCAATTTTTATCCTATAAAATTTCAAATTAAATATTAAGCAGTTGCTCCCCCACAATATTCCAAAACTCATTTCCGATAACAACAGCTTCATCAAAAGGTAGATAACTTTTTGCGTGCGTCCATTTATAATCAACTTTATTTGCACCATAAGGATTATAAGGCATTGCATAATAAGCTTGTGCTTTAGGACGGTTAACCCCGTGCAGTAAATGAAACCTCAACAAACGTTGTAAAACTTCTAAACATTGTCCTTTTTTGGGTTTGGGAGCTTTGATTTCAAAAAAAAATTTTGTCCCATCTTTTGCAAGAATATAAAGATCAACACGAGCTATTTTTAGCTCTAAATCATTACTACCACGAGTATTCATCACTGCTGTTATCATCTGCTCAAAAGATGGTTTTTCTTTTTCCTGCTTTGCGGCAGATTCGTAATTTTGTTTTTGAAGTTCAGCTTCTGCAAAAGCTGCAATACTTACCTGATTTTTAATATCGTAACCACGACGGACATCTTGATGATGTTCGAGAGCAATTAAACGAGCGCATTCTTCAAAAGAATTACCTAATTTTGTACTTAAACCTCTTTCAAATTGATTAATACGTATTAGTTCTGGAGGAATAAGAGCAGCTTGAAATGGCTTTAATTCTCCATTCGCTGAATATCTTGATAAATACTCTTCTGCACTGGTAGGTTTTAAAATTTTACGGCCTTTATACTCATCTATAATAAAATTATTTTTATAAACCTTAATAGCTTCTTTATCTATTTCTGAATAGCCTAAACAAATTCCTCCTAATTCTTCTAAAGGAATTCTAAATCCACCTATTCCAGCAAATAAATCTACAAATGTAAACTTTCTTGTACAACTTATAATTTTAGTCGGTTGGAATAATTGAAATAATTCTAATTGTTGAGCATAAACACTTGTGTTCATATTTTTTGTTAATATTACCAATTCGACATTTAATATAACGGATTAAGGCAGGTAGAAAACCTGCCCATCTAACTCTATTCTATACCCTCAATCCGATTTTCCACCTTCTGGTACAACTGAACTTCCCCCAAACGCGATTCCTACGGAGCGCTTCGCTATCGCACTTTCACAACCTCCAAAACAGCGAACTGACAAGTCACGAAGAGCGCTATCGCACTCCCCAAACCCAAAAAACAGCGATACCTTCGGTGCGCAACGCTTACGCACATCCTCCAAATTACACCCCTCAAATTATAATCAATATAAAGTAATTCAACGCGATATAAAAGTTATATCCTTAAACAAAGTTTACTAAATTGCTCCCAAATTAGACTTACAAAACGAAATATTTTTTAATATTTTCCTACCTAATTATGCTAGACTATGCTAATATACAAACTGTTTGGTAAACTTAACAAATAACAATGTCTACTACTATTAAATTTATTGATTTATTTGCAGGAATTGGGGGAATGAGATTGGGCTTAGAACAATCTTGTAAATCTTTGGGAATTAACAGCAAATGTGTTTTTACATCAGAAATTAAAGATACAGCAATTAAAATTTATAAAGAAAACTTTTTTGAAGATAAAATATGGGGTGATATTACTAAAATATCGAGTCAGTGTATCCCTGATTTTGATATTTTATTGGCTGGGTTTCCCTGTCAACCTTTTAGTAGTGCAGGAACAAGACAAGGATTTTTAGATACCAGAGGGACTTTGTTTTTTGAAATTGAACGTATCTTAAAAGATAAATCACCTTTTGGGTTTTTATTAGAAAATGTTGAAGGTTTAGTTAAACATGATGACGGTAAAACACTCACAACTATTTTAAATAAATTAAAGCAATTAGGTTATCAAGTCAAATGTGAGGTTTTAAATGCTAGAGATTTTGGTATTCCTCAAGATAGAAAAAGAGTTTATATAGTTGGAACTAAAACAAATCCTATTTCCTTAAATTTTTCTAGAAATCAAAAATCTGTATTATCTGATATTTTAGAAAGAGGTTGTCCGACTTTACAAACCAATTTTGTCAAAAAATTATTAGCACAATATTCTCTCAATGAACTTTATGGTAAATCTATTAGAGATAAAAGAGGAGGAGAAGATAATATTCACAGTTGGGATTTAGAACTAAAAGGAAATGTTAGTATAGAACAAAAGGAATTATTAAATTTATTACTAAAACAAAGAAGAAGAAAAAATTGGTCTGCTAAAAAGGGTATTCAGTGGATGGATGGAATACCTTTAAGCTTAGATGAAATTGAAACTTTTTATCAGCATAAAAATTTAAAACAAATGTTAGATGATTTAGTGAATAAAGGTTATTTAAAATATGAACATCCTAAAGATATTCAAGAAAAATTAAATAACGATGGTAAAAAAATAAAAAAACGAGAATACAGACTTGATTTACCTAAAGGCTATAATATTGTAGTTGGTAAACTCAGTTTTCCAATTAATAAAATACTGAATCCTGATGATATTGCACCAACCTTAGTAGCTACAGATATGCAAAGATTAGCGGTAGTTGATGGTAAAGGATTAAGATGTTTAACTATTAGAGAAGCGTTGAGATTATTTGGTTTTTCTGAAGATTATCAAATCAATTTACCGATAAACAAAGCATTTGATTTATTGGGAAATACTGTAGTAGTTACTGTGGTCAAAGAAATTTCCGAAAGAATAGTTATTCAAAAAATGCTATCAGTTCCTAATCAAGTCTACGTTTTAAGTAGATAAGACTAATCACCCTTCTGCAAAACTTATAATTCTTCTCCTGTATGATAAAAATAGTTATTTTTAACTATTTCTAACCAATAATCACTCTGATTTTGTGTCCCAGGATATTCCATTAATGTATGATATAAACCTTCGACAAAATCAAGCCTAGATTGAAATGGTTTTCTAGCTTGCTGTTGTTCAGTATACCAAATAATAGGTCTAATATTGACAATTTCATTTTGTTTTACCTGGCATTTAACTGAATAACTTGTTGATCCTCCTGTAATTTCCCATATTTTTTTCAACCAAATTTTTTGAACTTTAAATGTATAATCTTTTAATTCATAAGCAAAAATTAAATAATCAGCATCTAAGCGATATGCTTCTGTTTTTAAAGATCGACAATAAGCTTTAAAATTAGCTACATCAAAATTAGCTGAAGCATTATAATTAAATGTTTTGATTTCTAATAACCCTGTAGTATCTGAAATATCTAGTAAAAAGTCAGGAAACTCTTGTGTATTTGTTTTGGTTCTAAAACGAATTCCTTTTCGTTTCATCCATTCAGTTAACCATTCTTGAAATAAATCACCAATGGCACTTTTTTCATTAATCTTAACAGAGATATTAAGAAAGTTAAAAGTAATTTCTCCTTCTTGATTAGTAATCTCTTGAGCCAATAAGTCGTGAATGTATTTACTAACAGGATGATAAGACATAGACGTTGTTAATTACAGCAATTTGATATCAAAATATCTTGAGTATAAGAGTTAACCTTATTTTTTAAGATTATCTTTAGACTAATAAAATTTAACCACAATGGAAAATTTATAGATGAGCGATCGCACTCCACAAACCCAAAAAGCGATTCCTACGGAGCGCTTCGCTATCGCACTTCCCCAAACCCTCAAAAAGCGATTCCTACGGAGCGCTTCGCTATCGCACATCTCCAAACCTCAAAATAGCGATCGCACCCCCACACCCCAACAGCGATCGCACCCCCTACACCCCAAAACAGCGATCGCACCCTCTCAACACCCCAAACAGCGATCCCACTACCCTAATTTTAGACGATTCCTAGGTCGCGCTTCGCTATCGCACTAGGTTATAAATAGATTATACTAAACAATAATGTATAGATAAAATTATTAGTACAGGTAAAGATGCTTACACTTCTCAGTCGTTATAAAATCATTAAAGAAATAGGTCAAGGTGGCTTTGGAGATACATATTTAGCTGAAGATACCGCCTTACCAGGAAATCCTAAATGTGTAGTTAAGCACTTGAAGCGCAATCCTGATCCTAGTGTATTGGCAATTTCTCAAAGATTATTTGAAAATGAAGCCAAGATATTACAAGATTTAGGTAAATATGATCAAATTCCTGCTCTTTATGCTTATTTTACAGAAAACGGTGAATTTTATCTTGTGCAAGAATTTGTAGATGGATATGATTTGAATACAGAGATTATTCCTGGTAAAAATTTAAGTGAAAAACAGACAATTAAACTACTACAAGAAATTCTGGAAATTTTAGCAATTGTTCATCAACAAAATATTATTCATCGAGATATTAAACCATCAAATATAATGCGTCGCCGTGCTGATGGTAAAATAGTTTTAATTGATTTTGGAGCAGTTAAAGAAATTGCGGCTTTTACAGTTAATTCAAAAGGGCAAACAAGTTTAACTGTAGGTATTGGTACACCTGGATATATGCCTTCTGAACAGGCAAATGGTAAACCCAAATTTGCTAGTGATGTTTATGCTGTAGGAATAATTGGGATTCAAGCGGTAACGGGTTTATTACCAGCACAACTTCAGGAAGATTCGATTACTGGGGAAATAATTTGGCGAAATCATGCTCAAGTTAGTGATAGATTTGCTGAAGTTATAAATAATATGGTACGTGACCATTTTAGTCAACGTTATAAAAATGCCAATGAAGCATTACAAGTATTAAATGCAATTGATAATAAGAACGATTTTTCTACTAAAATATTGGCTGGTTTTGGTGTAGCAATAGCTGTTAGTTTTGCTAGTGGTTATGCTATGAATAATTTATTCTCTAATCAAGGTGATCCAAAAGTAGCTGCAACTTCTCAACCTGTTCAACCTGTTGTTAAACCTAAAAATCCTCCAAAAGTAACTTCAACTCCTCAATCTGTTGTTAAACCTAAAAATCCTCCAAAAGTAACTTCAACTCCTCAACCTGTTGTTAAAATTACAACTAATAAAGCTGCCTTTCGTAATTTAGATAAACTTTTAGCAACTGGAAAATGGAAAGAAGCTGATATAGAAACCTATAAGGTAATGCTAAAAATAGCAGGTAGACAAAAAGAAGGTAATTTAGATTTTAATTCCATCAAAAATTTTTCCTGTTCTTCCATGCAAGATATAGATAAACGTTGGGTAAAAGCATCAAATGGACGTTTTGGTTTTAGCATCCAAAAACAAATTTGGACTGATATTGCAAGTACAGTAGGGTATAATTCTGATGACTTTAACAAGTTTTCTGATCAGGTTGGATGGCGGACAAAAAACAACTGGTTGCGTTACTCAGACCTTACCTTCAATATTAATGCACCTAGAGGACATCTACCTAATACACCTCCAGAATATGGTAGCGTAACTGGTTTTCGCAGGATGATACCTCTTATTTCACCTTGTAAGCTGTAAATTTTAATCGCTTATTACTCTATTTATTTACCTGGTTAAATAAATAGCTATATAATTTTACCAAATCATCCCCAAATTCAAAACAAAACCCTTTAAAACATCTTCTCCCGACACCGTAGCAGGAGAATCCAAAACCTCAACCTCCTTACCTGGTCTATAAATTTCCACCTGACGAGATTTGCGATTAATTAATAAACCTAAACGCACACCATTATCTATATATTCCTGCATCTTTTCCTGTGTAGTCTTCAAACTATCACTAGGAGAAAGTAACTCAATTACAAAATCAGGACAAATAGGAGGAAACTTTCGTTTTTCCTCATCAGTTAAAGCATCCCATCTTTCTAACTTTATCCAAGCAGCACTAGGAGAATAAATAGCACCATTTGGTAAAATAAAACCGACATCAGAACCAAAAACTACACCTTGTGATTTGTCATCGTTCCAATTTGCTAATTGAGCAGTTAAACCAGCATTAATATTGCTAGTTATACCACCCAATAAAGGTTTTAATATCAGACTACCATGAACATTACGTTCAATTTTGATTAATTCATTGATTTGACATAATTCAAAAAATTGATCATCAGTGATTTGAATTGATGGAGGTAGATAGAGAGTAATAAAATCCATATTTCTTCTACACTAATGTCATAACCTTATTATATTCTTCCTGATGACTTTGCAAAGCATCCCAAACATCAACCTTTTGCTGAAGATTTAACCACAATCTCGGTCCATTTCCCAACGCTTTACCCAAACGAATGGCAATATCTACAGTAATAGATTTTTCACCATTGATAATTTCTTGAATTGTTTGATGAGATATTCCTAGAACTTCGGCAAAATCGTGATAATTAACCTCTAAATCATCTAAAATATCTGCAATTACTTCACCTGGATGTATTGGTCTTGCTAATCTTTCATCAGTAATATTTTGCCAATTATTCATAATTAATACTCCTTGATAATTTCAACTATTTATAACTATGGTAACACAACATTAATGGTAATCTTCTAAATTCACATCATAAGCATCACCATCTTCAAATTTAAACGTTATTCGCCAATTTCCCGATACTTTAATTGACCAAGTTCCTTTTCTATCTCCTTTTAATTCATGTAAATCATATCCTGGTAATCTAATATCATCTACAATTAAAGCTGAGTCTATAACTTCTAATCTAATTCTAATTTTCTTTTCTAGGTTTGCAGGAACTCCTTTATTAAAATTTTCTTTAAACAGATTTTCTAAGGATTTATTTTTAAATGTTTGAATCATAGGACTTACGCAATAGCTCTCTAAAACTCTTATTCCTTCGTATACTTCGTGCCTTCGTGGTTCATTTCTCCATTAATTGTGCGTAAGTTGTAAATCAATTCTCTCTTAATTTTATCTGATTATTAAGGAGGCAGGTATAAAACCTGCCCATCTAACTCTATTCTATACCCTCAATCCGATTTTCCACCTCCTGATACAACTCTCTTAACTTGTCTAAATTCTCCTCGCTAGTCTCCCAATAACCGCGACCATTTACCTCCAACAAAGTAGAAACAATCTTGCGGAAAGAATGGGGATTCAAATTCATCAGACGCTTCTGCATTTCCTCGTCTTTAATAAACGTCTCATTGGTTTCCTCATAAACCCAGTTATCCACAGCACCCGCAGTTGCACTCCAACCAGTAGTATTCACCAACCGCTTAGACAGTTCCCGCACACCTTCATAACCGTGAGACAACATCCCCTCATACCATTTGGGGTTTAACAACTTAGTCCGCGCATCCAAACGCACAGTTTCCGATAAACTTCTCACCTGTGCATTCGCAGTAGTAGTATCTGCAATGTAAGATGCAGGTTTCTTCCCATCTCCACGCAGACTTGCAACTAATTTTGTGGGGTCAGAGTCAAAATAATGGGAAACATCCGTTAAACTAATCTCCGAAGAATCAAGGTTTTGGAAAGTTGCATCAGCAGTTTTCAAAGTTGTTTCAAAAATCTGCCGTGACTCATCCATTACCCCTGGGTTATCAGAATTGAAAGAGAAAGACTTGCGTTTCAAATACATTTCTTGCAACTCAGCTTCACTATCCCAGGTGCTATTTTCTACCGCCAAGTTAATATTAGAAGAATAAGAACCAGAAGCATTAGAAAATACACGGGTTGCAGCTTGACGGAGATTAATTCCCATCTCCTCCGCTTGTTGCATTGCGTGTTTCCGCACAAAGTTCATTTCTAAGGGTTCATCAGCTTCAGCAGCCATTTTTACACCCTGATCCAGTAAATTCATCTGGTTAATGAACAGATCACGGAATACACCAGAACAGTTAATTACTACGTCAATTCTGGGACGACCTAATTCTGCCAAAGGTATCAATTCTAACTTGTTCATCCGTCCTAAAGAATCGGGAACAGGACGCACTCCCACCATCCACATAATTTGTGCCAGGGATTCCCCGTAGGTTTTGATGTTATCTGTACCCCAGAGGACACAGGCGATGGTTTCCGGCCAGTTTCCACCATTTTCAGCCTTATTGCGTTCTAACAGCCGATCAACGACGATTTTCGCCGATTGTACCGCCGCAGTGGTAGGAATAGATTGGGGATCTAAGGCGTGTATATTTTTCCCTGTGGGCAATACGTCAGGATTACGGATGGGGTCGCCTCCGGGTCCGGGTAAAATATATTCACCTTCTAAACCTTGCAATAAACCACCAAGTTCGTTATCTGCACAAACTTGTTTTAAGCAAAATTCCAAATATTCAAACAGGGGTTTTAACGCAGAGGTGTCAACTTTGGGATAACCTGATTTGTGCAAAGATTCTACCCAAGGTTCTTTTCTCCCCATGTTGAAGAAGTTCAACTTGGAAACCGCTATCACTCTACCTTCCGCATCAATTTGTTCTTGTACTAAAGCTGCCACAGCCGCACGAGTAGCCATTGTGATATCTTGTAATAATTGCACATCGCTTAAAATGCCTTTGTCGCTGTTGCGGTAGATTTCCTCAATGTTGCGGCCTAAGCTGTTAGCAATGATGGAGGGTAAGCCCAGTATTCCGTCCTCTTGCCGATCTAAACTGGCAATATTCACTAAAGTAGCGATCGCTTCTTCCGCAGAAGGTGGTTTACCGATGATATGCAGCCCGCAAGGTAACAAGCGAGATTCAATTTCCATCAACTTGCGATAAACAATCCCGACGATATTATCCCGTTCTTCAGAGGACATATCTTTTGCGTCGCTTTCGGGAAGGTCAATATCCTTATCCAAGTTCACAATGCGGCATTTGTCAACGATCGCATTGACAATAGAAACTCCCCGTCCGCTATCTTTCAAAGTTTGGTAAGAACCAATTAACTCACTGAGTTCTTTCAAACCTTTGTATAAACCCGCATTTTCCGCAGGTGGAGTTAAGTAAGAAATAGTTTCGGCATAACTGCGACGTTTAGCAATTGTGGCTTCACTGGGGTTATTCGCTGCGTAATAATACAGATTGGGAATTGTACCAATTAATTGATCTGGGTAACAATCTCCAGACATCCCCATTTGTTTACCGGGCATAAACTCTAATGAGCCGTGTGTACCAAAATGTAAAACAGCATCAGCACCCCAAATTCTTTCTAAATAGGTGTAGTATGCAGCAAAGCCATGATGGGGACTAGCGGAACGGGAGAATAATAAGCGCATGGGATCGCCTTCATAGCCAAAGGTTGGTTGTACACCAATGAAGACATTACCGAAATGCTTACCATATACAAGGAGGTTTTGTCCATCGCTGTTTAAGTTACCTGGTGGTGGTCCCCAGTTTTCTTCTAAACGTTGGGAGTAGGGTGTCAGTGCTTCATATTCAGGTACTGACATTTTGTAAGCGATGTTGAGTTCAGGACTTGCGTACTGCGCTTGTGCGTCGTGGATCACTTGTTCCATCAACTCTTTCGCAGTTTCGGGGATGTCCCGCACATCGTAACCGTTGTTTTTCAGTCCTTTGAGAACTTCATGAATTGAACCAAATACGTCTAAATATGCCGCAGTTCCCACGTTACCTTTATCGGGGGGGAAACTGAAAACGGTGATGGCGACTTTTTTGATTAATTTGGGTTTGCGGCGTAAACTTGCCCATTTTAAGGCACGTTGGGCAACAATTTCTACTCTATCTTGGAGTGCGATCGCTCTGCCTGTTGCTCCATCTTTACCTGATAGGATAATCGGCTCGATTGCGCCGTCTAGTTCGGGTATAGCAATCTGTAAAGCCACTTGAATGGGATGTAACCCCAAATCGCTATCCAGCCATTCTTCGGTGGTTTGGAAGACCAAAGGAAGAGCTACCATGTAAGGACGGTTTAATTTTTTTAATGCTTCAATGGCTTTAGGATGGTCTTGTCTAGCCGGTCCACCCACTAAAGCAAATCCGGTTAAGGAGATAACGGCATCAACTAAAGGTAATTTGGTTGTAGGTTCATAGAAATAAGCATCTACAGGTTTAGAGAAATCCAAACCACCAGCAAACACAGGAAGGACTTTCGCGCCTAAAGATTCTAATTCCTGAACAATAGCGACATAATGGGCATCATCGCCTGTAACTAGGTGAGTGCGTTGTAAAACCAAACCTACACAGGGAGCGAGAGGATCTTTAAGGTTGCGAGAAATATCACGACGGACTGCATACCAGTTAAGATATTCTCGTACATCTTCAAACATATTTGGCGCGAGGGGATGCCAAATACCCATATCAGGATAAACTACAGGTGCTTGATAGTCAGCAGCAGCTAATTTTTGTTTATCTTCACCTTTTAAAACGTATTTATCAGCCAGCATGAGGAGGAAGTTTTCCAGGTTTTCTGCTGAACCTCCTAACCAATACTGAAAACTGAGCATGAAGTTTCTCGCGTCTTGTGCTTTTTCGATGGGGAGGAACTTCAGCACTTGAGGAAGGGTACGCAAGAGCTTTAACATACCATCTTGGAAACCAGCGCCAGATTTTTCTTTGCGCTTTTTCATGAAGTTGGCAATTACGCTTTTAGATTGTCCCAACTGTGCTAAGGAGAAGCTACCCATTTTATTAAGGCGCATAACTTCAGGCATAGAGGGGAACACTACCGCTACATCAAAGTTATCGCGGTGAGGTTCAACTGCGGCCACAAGTTTCTGTGCTAAGTCTTCAATAAATATCAGGGAAGCAATGAATATATTAGCACTGGCTATATCGCGTTTCAACTCCTCATAGTTTTCAGAGTTGCGTAGTTCTTCAATCAAGTATCCACTGATTTCTATGGCTACGCTGGGATGATTAGCGTTAATTTCCCGTACCGCTTGCGATAATGCACTTTGGTATTGGGATTCTAGCACGACATAGACAACCTTGATTAACTTACGTCCCCGTAAATCGTCAGGTGCAATATGTCGAATCGTGGACTTGACTTGGGTAAACATTCAAATAAGCTCCTTTAAAGCGTGTTCTCATGAAGTTCCTCACGGCTAATATGGCCGTTTGTAACTGCAATTATTTTCGGCAATAAGAGTTTTTTAGCAGAAAACTCGGATTCTGTGGGGGTTTTGTCCTATATCTGACACAAAATGATATAGAAAACAACATATTTATTCATGAATCTTAACAAAGAATACAGCTTCTCTCACGTGGTTTTAAATTTTGTTTACATAGCGATGCTGTTATTGAACTATAAAGTCAATTAATTAACAGAGAAAAGGGAGTGATATTTATTAAATCTACATAGTTTTTGCAGTATTTTTTTAAAAAAGTATAAAATGTAGCTAAATAGTTGTACTTGAAATACATATTAAATAATAAGAAAAATATCAGAAAATTAGGGACATCTAGACATGAATCCAATAGAGTGATACACTTGATCTAGTTGCTCATATATGAGCAAGTATTTTATTCTTCTCGTTATATAATTATTGATTTTAGTAATTGTTTAGGAACAACAAGCATGATAGATAACAAAGTTATTTCTATTTCCTTATTTACAGGTGCTTATGGTCTAGACTTGGGTATGGAACAAGCAGGATTTCATACAGTAAGTGTAGTAGAAAAAGACCGTGATGCTGTAAAAACTATTGCTCTTAATCGTCCATTTCTTCAAGAAAGTGCTGTTCCCAGAGAAATACAAAACGTCAGTTCTCAAGAGTTACTTGAAGAAGGGGGAATAGTTTTGAATTTAGGACGTGCTTTAAAACCGGGAGAAGTAGATTTAGTTACAGGTGGTCCACCATGTCAACCATTTAGCACCGCAGGAAAAAGAGGTTCAGTAATGGACCCTCGCGGTAGTTTATTTATGGACTTTATTCGCATTGTGAAAGAAGTTCAACCTCGTTTTTTCTTAATGGAAAATGTTAA
>JBJUHT010000009.1:0-5788 GCA_046070105.1 Dolichospermum sp. | reverse complement strand
CTGATACTTTTAACCGAGACATTCCCTGACATCTGAGATATCGTGAATGTCCAGTACAACATCACCAACTGAGTTGGTAAAGGTGGTATCCCACATTGCCTTGAGGAAAATCCCCACGGCTCCATTAAAGTCTCGCGGTATTTCATAACCGCAATTAGGGCAGACAAAGTTCTTAGAACTACCAAGTTTTCTATGAATGTGTCCGCATTTCGTGCAAGTCTTCGATGTATATTCTTCAGTTATTCTCACTAATTTGGAACCGTAACGGTTACACAAATGCTCAAGAGTTTGAGAGAACTGATAGAATGCCCAAGTCATCATTGCTCTAGCTGTTTTGCTCCTTAGCTTCCGTTTCTTTTTAACAACCATTTGGGAAGTTTCAAAGGTAGGAAGTACAATCACATCATAGTTTTTAGCTAGATATGAACCGACTTGTTTATGGCACTCAGAGCGTAAATTTCTAATCCTAGTTCTGAGTTTTTCCATCGCAAGTCTAAGTTTATATCTAAGACGTTTGAATTTATGTCCAACACTTAGATCGTGTTTTGATTTAAGTTTGTCAAGATGTGAGCAAAGTTTAGCTATTTTGTTGAAATCTCCATTCCCAAATTCTAAGAAATCGCTGCCATCAAAACCAGTCATAAAAGTTCTGATGCCGGGGTCGAGCGCAATCACTTTATTTGTAACGCTTACCGTTCGCTGCAATTCCACAGGGAAGTGAGCAAACCAGCGACCCTTGTTATAGGTGAGTTCTGAAGACCCGTTAGTTAAAACACAAAAATCTTGTCCTCTAAATTCAGGACGCGGTAGATGTTTAGTTGTTGATACCATCCATCTACCATTTTTATATGCTGACGGGTCAAATTGAATGGTTAGTTTTTGGTCACGGATACTTCGGAACTTAGCAATCCTTAGTCCTGCTTGAGGATGCGGTTTTTTGTCTTTACCTTTATTAATTGTTTTGGGGTTTTTGGCTGTTTCTGACCATGCTTTATATGCTTCCATTGAAGCGTTGTCTAGTATTTTAGAAACATTCAAATCTAAACACCATTGAGGGATTAAACCAGAGGCTTTAAGCATGGTTCTAAACCCCCTTTTTCCACCTTCACCTTTTTTACCATCCTTACTAAAGCCTTGATTTTCGTTTAAGTAGGCAATGGAAATGTTGTAAACCTTGCGAACGGCAGCCACCCATTTTTTCCAAATAAACTCAAGTTCCTTTACTGGATACACTCGGTAACTCACTGTCTTCAGCAACTTGTTTTTTGTACTTTCTGAGTCCGTACAATCGGCAACTGAAGACATGGATGATGGCAAGGATATCTTCAACCATTTCGCGCTCTGGGCTGAGGTTCGTTTGGTTGAGAACCAATATTTGAGTTTGCTGCCTAGCACAGAGCCATGAGATAAGATCGAATCCAAAGCGACAAAGCCGATCTTTGTGGGCAATGACAACAAGTTTGCAAGTGTTGCCGAGAACTCTGTCCAGTAAGGATTGAAGACCTTTTCGCTTGAAGTTGAGTCCGCTGCCGATGTCAGTGATGATTTCTGAGCCAGGGTAACGAGACTGGAGAAACTGAACTTGTTGCTCAAGGTCGTTTTTCTGACTGCGGCTTGAAACTCTGGCATATAGAAGGGTGGTTCGCTCGTCTGGCGGATTGCCATGTCGAACAGGGATAATTGAATCGAGGTTATATCGTCTTTGTCCACCTTGGGTAAAGATGCCTTCGATTTTCCCGTCTTCAAGCCACCTTTCAAGTGTTTTGGTGCTGACTCCCAATCTGGTAGCAGCGACTCTTGGAGGTACATAATTTACTGTCATCTGATAGAACTAAGTTTGTTGCTTGTCCTATCATACCACGAATGTCTGGCTATGTCTAGTATGTCATGGTAAATTACGTCCTATCTCTAACTCTATCACGGTAAAGTATTTCAGCAATTTGTATCGGCTTATAAAGATGAACTCTTGCCTTATCAATCACTTTGTCTAATGCTTTTTTAGCTTCTTCTAAATTCATGGTTTTTACTTGAATAATGATATTTAGATAGGATATTGTGTAGCTTTTTTTGAAATTCTAAAGCCTGGATCATTTCTCCCGCTATTGCTTTAATAACAGGAACAGAGACGGAATTACCTGCTAATCTACGTATTACGGAATAAGGTGACACAATTTTAAATTCGTCGGGAAATCCTTGTAAGCGCAGCATTTCTCTACCAGTTAAACGTCTAACGCCGTTAACTACAAGATAATTATAACTACCTCCTGCCCTTAAAGCACATGAATAGGGTAATACAGAAATATTACCGCCAATATTTTCATGCCAAATAGAAGGAAAAGGAGGATTATTTTTTACCGAATTTAACCGTTTATTCTTGATTTTTTCTGATAAGAAATAACTTCGAGGTATATTGTCGTCATTTTCTAAAATTGTACTAAGTGGTTGGTAATAACCTAATGGTTTTGGAAAATTGAAATCAATAAACTCTAAAAAACCAACTATATAAATTCTCTCTCTTTTTTGAGGTAAGCCAAAATCTAAAGAATTAAGAACTTTATAATAAACGGTATAACCTAATGCTTTCAATTTATCTAAAATTATTGAAAAAGTTTTGCCGTTATCGTGAGTGGTTAATCGTTTTACATTTTCCAATAAAAAAGCGCGTGGTTTTTTAACTTCCAGTATTTTTTCGATATTAAAAAATAAAGTCCCTCTCGTATCAGTAAAACCTAAACCTTTTCCAGCAATACTAAAGGGTTGACAAGGAAACCCCGCTAATAAAATATCATGTTTTGGAATATCAGAAGGCGATATCAAATTAATATCACCATGAGGTTTCTCTCCAAAGTTTGCCTCATACATTACTTGAGCATCTTTATCCCATTCGGAAGTAAATACATTTTTACAATTATAGGCCTCAAAACCGAGTCTAATTCCACCTATGCCAGCAAATAAATCAATTGTTTTATACATTTCATGTTTGGCTAATTAAGGCTATCGTATTTATTTTCACATAATTAGTATAGAGTCATTGAGACATATCTGTTCTATGTTAAATAAATACCTATATAATTTTACCAAATCATCCCCAAAATCAAAATAAAACCCTTTAAAACATCTTCCCCTGAAACCGTAGCAGGAGAATCTAAAATCTCAACCTCCTTACCAGGTCTATAAATCTCAACTTGACGAGATTTACGATTAATTAATATCCCCAAACGCACACCATTAGCGATATATTCCTGCATCTTTTCCTGTGTAGTTTTCAAACTATCACTAGGAGAAAGTAACTCAATCACAAAATCAGGACAAATAGGAGGAAACTTTTGTTTTTCCTCATTAGTTAAAGTATCCCATCTTTCTAATTTTATCCAAGCAGCATCAGGAGAACGATCTGCACCATTTGGTAATTTAAAACAAGTAGAAGAATCAAAAGCTATACCAGTACCATCAGCATCAGTCCAATTCATTAATTGTTGAGTGATTCTACCATTACGATTTCCCGTTTCTCCTCCCGTTGGTGGCATAATTATTAATTCTCCATTTGCATTTCTTTCAAATCTTAATTCCCGGTTGTTTTGACATAGTTGAAAAAACTGTTCATCAGTCATTTCTATTATTGATTCTAAATTGACAGTCAAAGCATTCATGGTCATATCCTCATTGAATGTTTAGGGAGAAAATTTAACTATCTCACATTCTATTATATATTATTAGTTACCAATTACAACTACCCCATAGCGATTTCTAGGTCGCGCTTTGCGATCGCACACAACCACCTCAATTTTAGGTGATCGCACTAACCTTCAACAGGCAATAAAATCACAGGAATATGTACTAGAAAATTCTGAAAATCATTGTCAGTGGAGAGGATGCTGATAATCAACCTGTTCCTAAAGAGGATTTAATTGTTAAGCCATTAAGTATTTTATTATGAGTAATTTACCAAGTATAAAAGCTAAAGATTTTATTAGGGTTATCGAAAATTTGGGGTTTTATTTTGACAGACAAAAAGGTAGTCATACTATTTACAAGAATACTGATGGTTTAAGAGTTGTTGTTCCAATTCATCAAGGAAAAGACATTAAACCAGGTACTTTAATGGGAATGATTCAAGATATTGGTATTGACAAAGAAACATTTTTTAAATTAGTACAAAAATAAAGCGATCGCATCCCAATATCCCCAAACAGTGAACTGACAAGTCAGCGCTTGCGCGATCGCTCTTTCTTTATTATCACCTATTTTTGATTTTTTGTCACAAATCAGGTGGTTATCGAGCGAAGTTGAGATAATAACCAGGATAGAATGTAATTTATTAGTTGATAAAATTGCATTTTTTTGTTATAATATTATTTTTAATTAATTGGAGAAAATTATCTTGTGAAATCTACATTTAACTGGAGTCCAGAACAGAGTTTACTGGAAAAACTGATCAATTTAGCTAGTAAACGTGGTCAATCACCTGAATCAATTATTAGTGAAGCTGTGAAATCATACCTGGAAAACCAATTATTAGAAACGGTTAATGATGGTGTTTCTGATCCATTAATTGGCTTATTTGCAGCCACACCTAATTTAGCGATTAATTCCGAAGATATTCTCAAAAATGAAGTGACAGAAAAATCAGGTTGGACATGGAAAGAACCCCAGCAATAGCTGATACTGGCTTTGTTGTGGCATTGTTGAATCGTTTGGATATAATGCACAATAATGTAACCTCAGTATATATACAACAAAAACAAATTTTATTGCCACAAACAGTATTAGCAGAAGTGGCTTATTTAATAGGAAGTAATGCAGGTTCAGAAACATTAGTAGCTTTTTTAAAAGGACTATCTGCCAGTAGATTTATTTTAGTATCTTTAACAGATCAAGATATAATCCGTGTGGCGGAAATTTTAGATGAATATGCAGATAGTCGGATTGATTTTGTAGATGCAAGTGTTATGGCTATAGCTGAACGTTTTGATATTCAAAGAATATTGACTTTAGATCAACGAGATTTTAGATTATTTCGACCTCACCATTGTGATTGTTTTGAAATTTTGCCTTGAAGAAAGTTTGTTGATGGTTAATATTGGAATTGTCACAAATCAGGATGTAATTTATCGGTTGTTTGTTGGTGGTTAATATTGTAATTTTCACAAATTATCATCAACAAAAAATACTCAACCTCCTACAAACTATTATTAAATAATATCCTGTAAATCCTTTAATCCTATTTAATTACTACTTTCTAGTAACGATAATTTGCGTTTGTTTTCCATACATTCACGCAAGTAAAGACTAATCAAATTCACATAAGAAATACCTGTTTCTTGAGCTATTTCTTCAAAGTATTGTATTATATCCTTTTCTAAATCAATGGTAATTTGTGCTTTCAAATTTTGAGAATAGGGATTTTTAACGGATTGGGAAAAATCATAATTTTCTCTCATATTAAAAACTCCTGATATTGTTTTTGTTCTAGTTTGTTGGCTTTTCTAGCAGAAAGAATCCTAATTATTGGATCATTTTCTCGATAACAATGACACACAACTAAAATACGATAATAACTACTCATTCCTAGTAGGATAAATCTATCTTCATCTAATCCTGGATATCCTGATTCTGACAAAATAATCCTTACTATGGAAAATTTTTGTAGAATCCTTCGCGACTTTCTATTTTGAGAATTTCAATAACTTCTTCATTCCAGAAAATCCCGATACGGTAACTGTAATCAAATTTAATGCGATAGTATCCTGAAAAGCCTTTTAGTGGTTCAAGATCAGGAATTTCGGAT
>JBJUHT010000008.1:0-13509 GCA_046070105.1 Dolichospermum sp. | reverse complement strand
GCAATTCTCTTGAGAGGAGCAGGTAAAGCACGAGCGACGATTAAAGCACCGGTCAACTCTTCATCTTTGAGGTTGCTGTTAGCCCAATCTTCCAATTGAGGAGCGAGGTGAGCTAAGGTTGTACCACCACCGGGAACAATACCTTCTTCTACAGCCGCTTTGGTAGCGTTGATAGCATCTTCCAAGCGTAGCTTCTTGTCCTTCATTTCGGTTTCGGTAGCAGCACCAACTTTAACTACAGCTACACCACCGGACAATTTAGCTAAACGCTCTTGGAGTTTTTCTTTGTCGTAGGAAGATTCAGTTTCTTCCATTTGACGACGGATTTGTTCGCAACGGGTTTTGACACCAACTTCGTTACCTTCAGCGACAATTGTAGTGCTGTCTTTGGTGATAGTGATACGGCGGGCTTTACCTAAGCTTTCTAGCTTAGTGGTATCTAGTTTCAAACCAGCGTCTTCGGTAATCATTTGACCACCAGTTAAGACAGCGATATCTTCTAGCATAGCCTTACGGCGATCGCCAAAACCAGGAGCTTTCACCGCAGCCACGTTCAGAACACCGCGTAAACGGTTAACTACCAAAGTTGCTAAGGCTTCTTTTTCGATGTCTTCAGCGATAATTACCAAAGGACGGCCGGAACGAGCTACTTGTTCGAGGACAGGAACTAAATCTTGGACTAAAGCAATCTTCTTGTCGGTTAACAAGATGAAAGGCTCATCAAAAACGGTTTCCATGCGTTCTGCATCGGTAGCGAAGTAAGGGGAAATATAGCCCTTATCAAAGCGCATCCCTTCGGTGATTTCCAATTCAGTGGTCATAGACTTCCCTTCTTCTAGGGAAATTACGCCTTCCTTACCCACCTTGTCCATAGCTTGAGCAATCATACTACCGACTTCTTCATCGTTACCAGCAGAAATTGCCGCAACTTGAGCGATCGCCTTAGAATCTTCTACAGGGCGAGAGTGTTGGGCAATCTTTTCTACTAAGAAGCCAGCGGCCTTGTCAATACCGCGCTTGAGTAGAATTGCATTAGCACCAGCCGCAACGTTACGAAGACCTTCTTTGACAATAGCGTGAGCCAAAACGGTAGCTGTAGTTGTACCATCACCAGCAGCGTCATTGGTTTTAGAAGCAGCTTGACGAATTAGAGCCACACCAGTATTTTCGATGTGATCTTCTAATTCAATTTCCTTAGCGATGGTGACACCATCATTAACGATTTGTGGTGCGCCGAATTTCTTTTCTAAAACCACGTTACGACCCTTAGGTCCAAGGGTGACAGCTACAGCTTCCGCCAGAATATCAATACCACGCTCTAGAGCGCGACGGGCGTTTTCGTTGTAAATAATGCGCTTTGCCATAATAAGTCTAAATCCCGATAGTAAATTGAATTTTTTGGTTGGCTGAAAATTGGTCAATGGTGAACAGGTAAGGGAGAAAACTTTTACCCATTACCCATTACCTATCACCAATTAGCTAACTACTGCTAAAATGTCTTTTTCAGAAAGGAGTACATATTCTTCAGTACCCAGTTTGATGTCAGTACCGGCGTACTTGGAGTACAACACCTTATCGCCAATGTTGATGTCCATTGGTTGACGGCTACCGTCGTCATTACGCTTGCCTGGTCCTACAGCGGCGATTTCGCCTACTTGGGGTTTTTCCTGGGCATTATCGGGCAAATACAAACCGCCTGCGGTTTTTTCTTGGGGGGCGCTCACTTTGATGAAAACGCGATCGCCCAGAGGTTTAACTGTGGAAACGCTTAGAGATACAGCTGCCATACAAAATTTCTTGCTTTCTTAGCACTCTCGATTCATGAGTGCTAATTTAGCGAAAGATCAGACCTAATAGCAATACCATCTCGTGTACGGGTTTCCGAACTTAGGACAGGGTGGCGATACTTAAGTGCAAATATCCAATTATTTTAGTTATCAGGGTTTGTTGCGTAAGTAATGAATATTTTGATATGGACAAATTTATTTGCAAACCTGGGAAATTGTTATAGAACTGTAATCAGGGATCTACTTTTTGGAGTAAGAGTACAGTCATCCACAAACAGCCATCTTATCCCCAAAACTACTAGGGATTAGGGATTAAGGAGTAGAGACCAAGGAGCAGGGAATAGGGAATAATTGCCAATTACATGACCCATGCACACAAAAACTCGTCCACAGATAAATGCTCAATTCTGTTACAAATCCGCTAGTCTAGAAGGGGATGTTGTTAACCAGGATTGGGGGAGCGATAACCCCATCAGTTATCAGACAGCCTCCATCAAGCATCTTCACAATTCAAGTCAAAAACTTGCGTGTTTGTTGTTTTAGAACGATAATGGTATATTACCTAGATGCAGTCTGGTATCACCAGTTCAACCCAGAAGTCATGAATTCAGGTCATCCAAGACCAGTGAATTGGCAATTGGTATGGTGAAAAAATCTGCATTTTTCACCCATACTTTAAAAACCTCCCCGGTTGATTTTGAGCCTTTCCATGGGCTTTACCACCGAAGGATATAGTAAGCAGCAGTGGAAAAATAAAAGCGCGGGTGAGTTTTGAGCTAGGATAATCTTGAAAAAATACCAACTTGTGACTCACAAGGACAATGATTGCATCAGGGTTTTTTGGCCTGCACCTTTCAAATGGACATATAATAGCGCATTATGAAGACTACTGCTATACGTATCCTTACTAGACTTTTTCCATTCACCTACTATGGATGAAAGTGACTATCACTTTTAAAACTTAGGGGCGATGAAGGTAAGTTCAGTGGGAAAAAGACAACACAATCCAGTCATCCACCATACAGGATAACTATATCAACACCCTAATGGATCGAAGCGCGAAAAGTGCCACTGTTATGAAAGAAACCAGCATGAAAGAACACAAACGACTGCTATTGATTGATGATGACCCCAACCTCATCTTGCTGGTGAAGGATTACTTAGAGTTCCGAGGCTATGAAATCGGAACGGCAGAAAATGGAAGAGAAGCCCTGGAGATATTAGAACATGAAGTTCCAGATATGATTATCTGTGACGTAATGATGCCAGAAATGGACGGATACACTTTTGTCGAACAAGTCCGACAAAATGAACGTACTGGTTGGATTCCTGTTCTCTTTCTTTCAGCTAAAGGACAAAGCACGGATAGAGTTAAGAGTTTAAATAAAGGTGGGGACGTATATATGGTCAAGCCTTTTGAACCCGAAGAACTCGTAGCACAAGTAGAATCCTCACTCAAGCAAACTGTTCGTTGGAAGGAACACCAAACGAAGGGGAGCGACAATGTTTCTCGCATTCAAGTTCCTTTTGATGTCCAGCTAACTCCAACGGAACTAAAAGTCGTACAATTTGTAGCTAGGGGTTTAGCTAATCGTGAAATCGCTGAAGAATTAAATGTTAGTCAGCGAACTGTTGAAAGCCATGTTTCTAATATGTTGGGTAAAACCAATCTCCACAATCGCACTGAATTAGCGCGTTGGGCAATTGAAAATCAAATGGCCTAAACAATTTTAGATTTTGGATTTTGGATTTTGGATGATTGATCTAAAGTCTAAAATCCAGAATTTATGGTTGAAAAAATTACGCTAGAGGTAAAAAGTTGAGATATTCTTTGGATTTTGGATGATTGATCTAAAGTCTAAAATCGAGTAATTTTAGAAAATAGGGATCTAATACTTAGTATGCTAAATTGATGTTCCCTATTCCCTCTCCTAACTGTAAAATTTATTTTGCACGACTACTTGTTAATGATTGTATCAGTAACCGAAATTTTGACCCTCTGACATCGGAAAAATTGTGGGAAGATTGTAAATTTTTGTAAAATTAATGTCTATAAAAATAGAAATATGCTTAATAGTTAGCTAAACTAAAAAAAGTGTAAGTAGGTGAACGGAAAAAAACCGACATAAGTAACGAAAAGTAAAGTTACCCAAAACCTCTTCTTCCCAGTTAAGAGTTCCCTGATCATAAAGACAATTTTTAACGCCAACCTACTTATCCATACTGTTAACAATTAAAATTGTCAATGTGGCAGAATAGCCTAAATGATTCCAGTTCAACTTATCATTAAAAACTTTCTCAGTTATCATGATGCAGCTTTAGATTTTAGAGGCTTGCATACGGCGTGTATTTGTGGTTCTAATGGTGCAGGAAAATCTTCCCTTTTAGAAGCTATAACTTGGGCAATTTGGGGTCAAAGCCGTGCTACCATTGAAGATGATGTTATTCATGCTGGCGCGAAAGAAGTCCGCATTGATTTCACTTTCCAAAGTGGTCAACAAACTTATCGGGTAATTCGCAACCGGGTTAGGGGTGGGACTAGTATTTTAGAATTTCAAATTGAAACTTCTACTGGGTTTCGTCCTTTGACGGGTAAGGGTTTAAAAGCCACTCAGGATGTAATTATCGAACATATTAAGTTAGATTATGAGACTTTTATTAATTCTGCTTATTTACGTCAAGGAAAAGCCGACGAGTTTATGCTCAAACGCCCCACGGAACGTAAGGAGATATTAGCGGAATTATTAAAATTAAATCAGTATGATAAATTGGAAGAAAGAGCTAAGGATAGTTCTAAACTTTTCAAGGGAAGAGGGGAGGAATTAGAACGTTCTTTGGAAAATATCAAAATTCAACTCCAGGAAAGGGAAACAACGGAAAAGCAAAGGTCTGAATTAGAAGCACGACTAATTGATTTACAACAGATACAAACTTTTGAGAATAGTCAATTACAAAGTTTACAGGTTATTCAACATCAAAGAAGAAATTGGGAACAAGAATTAAATTTTGTGCGCGAAAGATATGATAATCTTAGTCAAGATAGCGATCGCTTAAAAAAAGAACAATTATCTGTCAAATCGCAATTAACAGAATTAGAAAAGATTTTAAATCAACAAATTGAGATTGAAGCTGGTTATACTCAATACCAAAATTCGCGCTCTCAAGAAGAAATTTTCGCGGACAAATTTGAACAACATACCCGCGCTACGAATTTAAAACAACAGAAACAACAGCAATTATATAAGCAAATTCAAGATTTAGAACGCCAATTACAAAAAGCTGAAGCCGAATTAGCAACTTTAGAACAGCAAGAATTAGAAATTACCCAAACCTTGAGTAAATCTGGAGAAATTGAGGCGGGTCTATTACAATTAAATAACGCCCGTCAGCATTTAGCTAAACTAGATCAATTGCAAATGCAAGTAACACCATTATTAAAACAAAGGACAGGTTTACAAACCGAATTAGATCGCACTCATGCTAGTTTAGTGGCCAAATTAGAGCAAAAACAAGCTGAAGAGAAGAAATTACAAAATAAACATTATCGTCAACCACAAATAGAGAAAGAAATAACAGCAGTAGAAACACAAATTCAAGAATTAGATAAAAAGCGAGTTTACTTGCAAAGAGTTAAAGAAAAAGGACAGGAAAAACGACATATTTTTGAGCGTTTACAAGCTCACCAAGGAGATTATGAAAAGTTATTAGCAGAACTAGAACAAAAACTGCAAATGCTACAAAATCCCGATGCTACTTGTCCTCTATGTGAACGTCCTTTAGATGAACATCATTGGAATCGAGTCGTTGAAAAAACTCAATCAGAATATGAAGATACCCAAGGAAAATTCTGGATACTACGGGAAAGAATTGCAGTTTCAGATCGAGAAATTCAGGTACTCAGACAAGAATATCGGGAAATAGATCAAAAGTTATGCGATTATGATTCATTGCGGGAAAAAAAGGGACAATTAGCGGCACAGTTACAGGCTATAATGGATATCCAACAACAGTTAATGCAAGTTATTTCCGAAAAAGAACAGTTAGAAATTTGTTTACAAAATGGTGATTATGAACCAGAAAAACAAGCAGAAATTCAGGGATTAGATCAATATATTCAACAACTTAATTATAGTGAACAAGATCACGCCCTTGCTCGCAATGAGGTAGAAAGATTGCGCTGGGCAGAAATTAAACAAGGGGAAATTAAAGAAGCAATAAAAAGGCAGAAAAAACTAACAACTAGAAAACCAGAATTAACAGCAAACATTACTGAATTACAATGGCAAATCCAGCAGGAACAAACTAATTCTAATTGCGCTAAAGAAATCGCTAATTTAGAACAGCAAATTGCGGAAATTGGCTATAGTTCAGAACAGCATAATTATCTGCGTCAAGCTGTGCGTCAAGGGCAAACTTGGCAGTTACGTCATCAACAATTATTATCCGCACAAGCACAAGATCCCCAATTAAGAAATAAATGGCAAGATTTAGGAGATTCCTTAGTAAGAATTGATCAAGAAAGGGAAATATTAACTGCGAGAATTGATGATATTATTAAACAATTAACAGACAGTGCTAACCCCACAGCCGAAATTAATATTTTAGAACAGCAAATAGCAAATCGTAGACGAGAACTAGATAATGAAATCTCTCATTTGGGACAATTAAAACAAATGTCGCTGCAATTGGAAACCCTACAAAATCAATATGAACAAGAAAGAGAACAATTGCAAATTTGTAAACAGCAACAGCGTGTTTATCAAGAATTAGCTCAAGCTTTTGGTAAAAATGGCATTCAAGCTTTAATGATTGAAAATGTTTTACCCCAATTGGAAGCAGAAGCTAATCAATTACTTTCTCGCTTGAGTGCGAATCAATTTCACGTCCAATTTATCACCCAAAAAGCGGGACGTAGTGGTAAATCCAGCAAGAAAAATGCTAAATTAATAGATACATTAGATATTTTAATTGCTGACGCGAGGGGAACAAGATCTTATGAAACTTATTCGGGAGGAGAAGCTTTTAGAATTAATTTTGCTATTCGTTTAGCTTTAGCCAAATTATTAGCACAAAGAGCAGGGGCATCATTACAATTATTAGTAGTAGATGAAGGTTTTGGGACTCAAGACGGGGAAGGATGTGATCGTCTAATTGCTGCTATTAATGCCATATCATCCGATTTTGCCTGTATCTTAACTGTAACTCATATGCCCCACTTAAAAGAGGCCTTCCAAGCCAGAATTGAAGTTAGTAAAAATCAGCAAGGTTCACAATTACAACTATTAATGTAATTTCCACTCTCGAAACCTCAGATTAAAAAACACCACCTAACTGAGATAATAAAAAAATAAAAATATTTATTCACTCATGCTGAGATTAATTACTGACTTTGACGGTCCAATTATGGATGTTTCGGAACGATACTACCGTGTTTATCAGTTGTGTCTAGAAAAAACCCGATATCCGGGACAAACAATTACAGAACTTTCTAAAGCCGAATTTTGGCAACTGAAGCGATCGCATACCCCTGAACTTCAAATTGCGTTAAAATCGGGTTTAGATGCCCAGCAAGGGCAAAAATTCACCGAAATCCGCAAACAAACAGTCCATACTCTACCCTACTTCCAATATGATAGCTTGATCCCCACTGCATTAGCAGCACTTAGTAAAGTTCAGGCTGCTGGTGTTGATTTAGCTGTAATGACTATGCGGAGGGTGCGAGAATTAGACTATGCTTTTAGTCAGTATAATTTAGGTGAGTTTTTCCCGGAAAATCGTCGTTATTGTCTCAGTAATGACTATGTAAAAACCCGTGATGTCGAAGATAAACCTTTATTAATGGCTAGAGCATTAGCTGAACTCCCCCCTGCGGCTGATACTTGGATGGTAGGAGACACAGAGGCCGATATCGCGGCCGCTAAAAAACATGATATTAAAATTATTGCTGTTGAGTCCGGTATCCGCGATCGCACCCAACTAGCATCATATCAACCTGATATGATTCTTCCAGACTTAAAAACTGTGGTGGATTATATCTTTAACTACTAGGATGACAATAATGGGTAATCGGTATTAACCAATTACCCATTAACTAACGTAAAAAACTGCTTACTAACCACATAAATATGAAGGTCAAAAGCGTTGAAAATTGATTCGCTGTCAAATTTATCAATGGTAATAGTAGTGGTAAGGTCCAGCCGGCAATAAAACTGCCAATAGTCAAGCCGATAATTAAACTAACCAGGGTTAATAAAACTGCTCGACCAAATTTACCTTCCTTGCGATTGAGGAAGTAAATACCAGTACCCACACCAGCTACCAATGCGAGTTGCAAAACCTGTTCAGTACCACCGGGATAAAACAGACTAATTGCACCCAAACCCAGATAACAGACCCCTGGTAATAGTACATCGCTCAGTGTTGGCTTGTCCAAACTTCTTCGTAACCATTCTGGGGCTTGTTGGTTCGGGCTTATATCTACTTGGGGAATAGATCTAACTCGCATTTCTGGAAATCGGATGCGTTCAGGTACTTTAATTTTTCCTTCTTGACGCATCCGTAGGCGCTGCATTAAAATCGCATCATAAGCGGCTTCAATGACTTCTCGGCTATTACCCTCACCACCATATTTTTCCAATAGGCGATTTCGAGCTTCCTGAATTTCATCGAAGCTTGCGTTTTCTGATACCCCAATTTTTTCGTAGGGACTTTGATCACTCATGGGAGTTTATTACTTGAGCCTTAGTTCAGTGGCACTCTTTATTTTGCAAAAAAACAACTTTAGGTTTTATATTGATCAGAACAAATGCAAAACGAAATTTACACAGAATACTCAACCTAAATAAATAATAACATTATCCTGCTTACTTCTGTGCTTTCAAACAGCCGGGAGGCAGATTTGTTCACAGGAGTAGATTTCGATCTGGCAACGCGTATTCAATAACTCTACACTAAATCATAAAAATCACAACACCCATACAACTCAGAACCTTTTGTTTAGGTTTTAGTTCTTATTTTTGGGATGGATGATATTTAAGAATTGTGTATATTTTTACTATACAAAGGATTCCGTATTTAACGGTTAATTGTCAAGAGTTGGGTTATATCCAGTAGCTTTCAGAAGTAAAACCCCCTATTGACTGCTAATATATGTATCTCGACTAATCGGATCATTTATTTTATCCTTCGACAATAATATTAGCATGAGTTTATTTAGTTGATCTAAAAATTTATTTAATTTATTTAATTTATGTTCCCAATCAGTTTCAGGTGAGCGGGCAGGATGCCCACCCCACGAGTTTTAATCGGGTTGCAATTAATTTATTAGAATCATCAGGATCATCATGGGAGTCCCTTGTAAGTATTGAATTACTGCCAAAGTAGAACCTGAGTGCTGAGGCAATTATGTTTGTTAATTGTGAATATTATAAACTTTTGTGAACAATCATGGTCATGGACACTGCCAAGGTTCTTGTAGTTGACGATGATTCTGCGGTTCGGAATTTAATTCAACGTTTCTTGTTGCAACAAAATTATCAAGTAGAGTCTGCCGAAGATGGTAAAATGGCTTTAACGATGTTTGAGCAATTTCATCCTGACTTGGTAATTTTAGATGTAAATTTACCAGATGCAGTTGGCTTTAATATTTGTCAAGAAATGCAAAATCGTAGTGGCGTATTTGTGCTACTGTTAACTAGCAGGACAGATGAAGCCGACAAAATTCGCGGTTTTTCTAAGGGTGCTGACGATTATCTAACCAAACCATTTGGCTTGGGAGAATTAGAGGTGAGAGTATCCGCAATTTTGAGGAGGCAGCGGGTGGTAGCCAATACAGAACAGCAGCGCTTAGTGTTTGAAAACCTAATCATTGATGCGGTGCGACGGGAAGTAATGGTTAATAATCAAACCATAGCTTTAACAGCGCTGGAGTTTGAATTGTTGCATTTTTTAGCTAGTCATCCAGAGCGGGTGTGGCGCAGGGCCGAACTTATCCAACAAGTTTGGGACTATGAATACGTCGGGGATCAAAGGGTTGTGGATGTCCATATTGGTCAAATTCGTAAGAAAATTGAGATAGATCCCGCAAAATCAACATTAATCCAGACCATACGTGGTGTAGGGTATAAGTTTGAATCTCCCACTTCACCGTAAAACTAGTTGTAAACTTTAACCACTTCCACATCTGAAAGGAGTGGGAGTGGTGACTAAATTTAAGCGATTAACTTAACTTTTTGGTTGGTTTGAGTACAGTTGTTAACCGTCTATTCCTTCTGTAGCGCCGTTAATGGATTTCCAGGCTTGTAAACCACCTGTAAGTTCGGCCACTGTGGTAAAACCAAGGAATTGTAAGGTTCTGACAGCTTGTGCTGCTTGGCTGTCATTTTCACCATAAATGTAAATTTGGCGTTCTCTATGTAAGCAAGTTTGGGCGCGATGTTCTAAGTCATTGAGGGGGATAGAAATTGCCCCGGTGATGCGGCTATGATTATAGGTTGAGCGATCGCGCACATCAATGATTGTAAAAGCAGGTTGTCCCCATTCCAGATTGGTCTTTAAGTCGTTAACATCAGCAACCAAATTAATACTCATAAGTTTTTCGTGCTGTCTAATCTATAAAGAATTTAGCAAATATCCCCTATTAATTCTTATTTCTTTAGAATGACAGCAGAATTTAGAAATTAATTTTTTTGTAATCAATTTTGTAATCAAAATACAGCACTTTGCGCGACTAACTGGTACAGTAAGCAGTGAGAAAAATAGTTTTGGAGTTGCTGGCTTGAGCATAAGAGGACTCCTAGTGACAACAGTTGTACTACTGCCAAAATATTCTTCGGTGAAAACTTCCTCATAAATGCTTTGAGTTGCCACCACAGATGTTCTATGGGGTTAAATTCAGGTGAATACGGTGATAAATAAACTACCCTCGCGCCTACGGACTCTATCATTTCAATAATCCCCTTCATTTTATGAGCTTTGAGATTATCCATTACCACTACTGCCCCTTTCCACAATTTTGGTAATAGCTCTTCTTCGGTCAAATTTTTTGAAGTCTTCTCTATTCATTGATTGTCCTAATGTCTTCAGTGCCAGGATTGATTTGTTGCTAATAGCCCCCACTACGGTAACTCGGCTTCCACGGTAAAAAGGTTTGACATCGTACAGTCTCCCTTTTTACTTCTGCCCATTCCCCTCATTAATCCTAGCAATACTCCCATTTCATCGACAAAAACTAGGTAATCTGCAAGAACATCTCGGATACTATCCCAGTAATCTAACCTTTTATTTTGTGTAATTTCTGTCCCTGCTTGACTGCTTCTTACTGTTTTTTTTGAGAGTGAGCTTCTGTTTTTGAAGAAATCTGCACATTGCACTCTCACTTAGTCTTACCCCTGTCTTTTCTTCCCAATACTCACAGTATTCAGCTAGGGTATAGTCTAGATGTTCTGCTACCATTTCCTCTATCTGTTGTTCATAACCAGATAGTCGACTCACTTTTCCTCCAGTCGCTACATTTGGCTCTAATGTCCCTTTTTCTCGTTTTCGCTTCACTAAGTCTTGTACTGTATTCTTATTTACCTTGAATCTTTCTGCTACTTTCCGAATAGATGTATTTCCCGCTTCGTAAACGCTAATAATTTTCTCCCGCAGATCTATTGAGTAGGGTTTCATCTTCTTTTTTACTTTTATCTTCTCAACTATTGTATCAAACCGTTACACAAAGTGCTGTAAAGTGCGTAAGCGTTGCGCTCCGCAGGAATCGCTCATAGGTTAGATTGATAAAGTGCGTAAGCGTTGCGCTCCGCAGGAATCACTTGTAGGTTAGATTGATAAAGTGCGTAAGCGTTGCGCTCCGCAGGAATCACTTGTAGGTTGGATTGATAAGGTGCGTAAGCGTTGCGCTCCGCAGGAATCGCTTGTAGGTTAGATTGATCAAGTGCGAGTTCGCCACTTACATCCTGACCAAATACGAAAAACCCAATAACAGCTTAACCTAATCTACAGTTTTAAATACATCAGCCAAAAAATAATTTAATCATCATAATTCTACCCAATTTTCTAATTTTAAACCCTCAACTCTAGCCAAATCACTATCATTAGAAACCACAATTAAATCTTTAAGAATAGCAGTAGCAGCGATTAAAACATCTTCAGTTTGAATTGGTACACCCCTTAATCTCAAATTAGCATGAATTTGGGCGGCTTTTTCTAAAATTGCCAAATCATCTAAGAAAATTATTGGATATTGTTGACAAAATTTATTAAATCTTTCCCTTTGTGTAGGTGCATCAACCGCTAAAAAACCTCGTCTAATTTCAAAGTAAGTTACACAGCTAATGAAAATATTTTCTTCATTAGCTTTGATTAACTCAATCTTTTGCAAAATTAGCGAATTTTGTTTAAGTGCTAAGGAAACAATATTAGTATCAAATAAATAATTCATAATTACCTACTTACGTTTAATCGCATCATCAAAAATTGCCATTTGTTCAGGAGTAAAATCCTCTCCTATTTTAGCCAAAAGGTGTAGAGCCATGATACCACTACAACGCTTTTTAAGACTTTCTTCTGATATCTGAGTAAATTTTTCCAAAGAAAAGTTTTCTTTAAATACCTTTACTAGATTTTGTACTGTTTCTACATAATTCAGATCCTCTTTGAATAAAGGATCTTCTTCCATTAAAATAGCAACAACATTCTCAATTCTTTTAACTATTGATTCTTGTTTCATATCAGTTGATAACATAATTATTACCTCACTAAATAGTTTCCATGTCCATTATATCAAGTTTCTGAACTTTTGGAAATGATTTATACTAACACTTTTAAATCACCAATGAGTCCCCAAAAGTTTGTAGCGACTGTTTTGAATGTCAAGCGTAAGCGAAGCGCGACCTAGGAATCGTTTGTAGGTTGGATTGATAAAGTGCGATCGCCATTTTACGCCTTTGATGAAGTGGATATGTTTTTAGACGGGTCAAATGTGGAAAGATTAGCGAGAATGATTAAACAACAGGCTCAACAAGCACAGTTTATAGTCGTGAGTTTGCGCCGGACGATGATAGAATCAGCAGAGCGGACAATTGGGGTGACTCAGGCGAGAGGGGCGTATACTCAGGTTTTGGGTATTAAGTTACAATCCTAATAACTAGTTAGATCGACAGTGTTAAAAAAGTTCAAGTTTTAAGAATGGAGCAAAAAAACATGACAAATTCCTATTGGGATCCCATCCGTTCTGGAGATAAGGCTCGTGAGGAGTTGACAAAGATAAGAAAACTTAGAGAGCAAGCCGAACAAAAGTTTGAGGAAGAAGAACTTGAAAGAACAAGATTGGAATTCCTGAGAAGATACCCTGCTTTCCGTGATTTAACCCTTACTTATTAATAATATGAAAGAGTTTGCCCCTAAACCTACGGATACAGATTATCAACGACGGCGGATTAAGGCAACTTTAACAATAACATACGGAGATATGATTGGTACGGTAAAGTGTGAGATGCTCAAAAGCAAGGTATTTCAACTACTGGAGAGGCTTAACGTTCAACTGTAAGTGCGATCGCCGATCTTGTAGGGTGCGTTACATTTCATTAACGCACCTAAAATATAAGCCAAAATGAAGTAGCTTACAATCTACCGTGTATGAGTGAAACTGTCTATATTGAAACCAGTATCTTAGGCTACCTTACTGCTCGACCAAGCAGAGACATTATTGTGGCGGCTAATA
>JBJUHT010000007.1:0-4482 GCA_046070105.1 Dolichospermum sp. | reverse complement strand
TCAGCCATTTTGACACCCAAAAACAAAAGGAAAGATGCCAAAAAACGGCGACTTTCGGAAAGTGACTCTGAAAACCATGTGCAGCTTACTCTCTGGTAGCAGGGGTTGCTAACAGCACAGGATGTCATGTTGTTGGCAATTTCATTAATTTGACTTTTCTCAAATTCTGCTACACCAGCTAACATTGTCAACACTAATTTACCTGTAGGAGTACTGGTATCCATATTCATATCAATTACAATTAATGCTTTATTGTTGGGCTGTAGTTCTTTGTCGATCAATGTTAGTACATCACTAGCACGTCGTCCTAATCTATCTAACTTTAAAACTATTAACCCGTCTGCTTTACCAGCTAACATATCAGCTATAGCGGTTTGCAATCCTTTACGATTATCTGACTTACCACCGCTTTGCACATCTTGGTATAGTCCGACTAACTCATGATTAAGCGCGGTACAGTAGGCTTGTATTTTTTCCTGTTGATTATCTAAAGATGTGTTATCAGCTTGATTTTCACTGCTTACTCTAACATATCCGATTAATTTCATGACCTTAAACTCCTGTGATGTATAGCTGGTATGTGTTTTTCTATATTCTAGTTATACAATACTTTTAACTATTGTGTCAAGTAAATTGATAAAATTGTTTACTGGTAAGCATTATAGGTTATTTTAGGTTAGATAATTTTAGAAAATAGTACAAAATTATTGTTGATGCGTTTAAGCATGACATATAAAAATAAATCCCTACCTAAGTGGCAGGGATTGTGGGGTCGTCTTTTGTTTTGTCTATATTCAATATAGATTAAATATAGATATATGTCTAGATGTAATCTATATGAATAATCTAGATAATTGTCTAGATGATATAAGATAATTTTATAGATGTTATCTATATACAATCTAGATAATGTGTTAGATTATAGATGTTGTATAGATGCAATATAGATTATGACTAAACCACAAGGATTTTTAGCTACATTTAGGATAGATGAGGAACTGTGGGGAAAATTCAAGGATATAGCTAAAAATAAGCAAACTAATGCTAGTGCCTTGATTATCCAATATATTCAAGGTGTAGTAAATTCCGGTGGCGTTGATAATGTCCCCCAATCTGCACCCCAAAATATAGACAATTTTCCTACTATACAAAATATAGAGGATTTAATTGATGCCAGAATCGGCGGATCTATTCGAGACGGCGATATCAAGTATGCGATCGCTGCTTCTTATACTGCTGTCATGGGCCAATTTAACGGACTTTTAGAGGAATTACAGGCACTTCAAAAGCAGGTACAGGAATTAAAATCAATCCCCCCGGCTGCTGTTCCACAATCCCCAATCAACGAACAACTGACAACTGACAATGAACAATTGACGACGGACAACTATCAATCACCAGAACAGGAAACAGGGAACAGGGAACTGGGGACTGGAGAACATCAAGATGTTGATCTAATTGACTCCGATCTTAAATCGGATACCCAATCACCGCCGGGGGATGATTTAACAGAAATCAAATCCGATAATTCCCCCGCGCTGCCTAAAAAAAATCAAACTGATTATGTCCAAAAACAATTTAAAAAAAACGGCATTAAAAAGAGCGCTCTACAAATCAGAGAATCTTTTATAAATTTAGGATTTGACGGTACTAATTATAATCAGGTACGGGATAAAGTAATAGAAGTTTTGTTTGATAAATAGTTGATGCCCAACAAAAAACCCCTAAAATAATAGGGGTTTTTGCATTTAAGATTTTTAATAATTCTCATCTAATTTTCTGATTTCTTCCTCGATTGCGTATTCACAATCGGCACATATTCCGTCAATCAAACTCATCTCCCAAGAACCGCATCTACGGCATTGCTTGCACCCTGATTCATTACAAAGATATTCGTATTGCTGGTCGTAACTAAGCGTGTAATATTCGTTAATTTTTTCGTTATTATTTTTGTTGTTCATGGTTAAAAAATTATGGGTTTGCCGTTAAAATGATCATATATTTTTTGTGGATAAAACCAATCGGGAATGGTCTTTTCTACATCTTCCAAATTATTACCATCTCCATCTACTAACCCGTACTTTACCACTACCCTGGGTAATGGAGTTTCGCCATTGGCAGAAAACTTTTGAATCAAAATCATACCCGCTTTACGGGTATCTTTTGTTCCTTCGGCAAAGCTGCTGTTAGTGTCGTTATGAGTAATTCCCAGCAAATAGCATTTAGCTTTTCTTGTATCAGTCAGGGATAACTTAAACCAAGTATCTGCCAAGTCCCCAATTAATCCCCTTAAATTGGTAAACTCATCAATAATCACCTGTAGCTTATCATTGGGTTTTTGTTTAATTCTATTTCCCCAAAAAATAATATTGTCTTCCATGGCGGCGGCTATATTTTCCTCAGATTCTGCTGTCATTTTGGGTTGTAAAAACTTCCAAACACTGGCATTGTCTCCAGTTGCATGACGATCAATTAAATACTGTATTGGTGCGTATAAGCAGTATTTTCTAATCAGTGCAATACTCGAAGCTGTATATGTTTTTCCACTGCCTTGGTTGCCAATAAGCCACAATGGTTTCAAAGAATTAATGATAGTCCATAAATAACCATTTTCATGATTTTTCAATGCGTCTATTAATGAAGTTTTTAGTTGCTCATCTGGAGATTTTGGCTGATCATCTGCTTTAGCTTTACCAGACAATTTTTCAATTTTACGCTGTGTTTCCAGTGTCTCCAGATTGTTCTTAGCAGTTTCTTTATCAAGTTCTGATAACTGGAGTTGATGAGATTTTAGGGATAATTGGCCTTGCAATTGTCCGTTTAGGTGGTCAAGTTGTATTTCACCGTCAGACTTTAGCTGCTGTATAGTTTCTTGTGTTTGACGTGCAATAACTTGTTTTGTAATTTCCGCTTGGTTACTTTTTGTAAATCTAAATAAATCAATGTGAGTTTGTTCTATTAAGTCGTTTTCTAATGCCCGTATTTTTAATGATTTGAATTGGCCATGTATTGATTGTTCTTGATAGCTGGTAAGTGCTTTACTCGCGCCAAAAGCCCCTAACAAGAACAGTGAACTTAACAATCCATAGTTTACTGCTGTAGGGTCTTCAGGTGGCAGAATCTTTACTACCTTAATGGAATTATCAAATAATTGGTTACGTCGTTCGCGGTCAACTAAAAATGATATTCCTCTTTTGATTTGTGATGGACGGCAAGATGATTTTATATTACAATATAACGTCTCGTCGTGTTTAATACTATCACTGAACATCGGCACTGAAGACACAAAACTAGCTAATAATAAGCCCGCTATTAAAATAGAACTGCTGCGGCGTTGTTTGGTTAGTTTTTGGTTAAATTCTGTTATTTCTTGCATCTACTTACTCTCAATTTTTCTATGCTGCTCTGGTTTATTTTGGTTCATCCAGTTAACTAAATCATTTATGCTGTGGAAATAATCTATTGTTCCCAACACTAAATAATTTATGGCGATTGCAGTTATTAACCCCGATAAAACTAAATTAAAAAACTTTTTAAATATTCTAATCATTGCTTGACTCCCTATTATTAGTATTAGAAAACTTTTTAACAATTCCTAGTAGCACTACTCCAGATAACGCTATGAGCAAACTCATACCCATAGATGGTAATTGAAAATTAAAACCATCAGTACTTTTAATCTCTTGATAAGTTTGGTTAATTTGTGCATAGGTGTTAGTAATTTCTTTCGTAATTTTAGCTGTTCCCTGCCACGATACCCCTATACCAATTGATAATTTTATTAAGCCTACTAACGGTTTTTGACCCAGTGAAAATTCCCATGATTCCGATGATATGGAGAAATTAAAACTATCACCAAAATCAATTAAACCGGGTAAACAGGATACACAGAAACTAGCCAACTGAATAATGGATAACGTCACCTGTAGGTTAAATAACAACCAACTAAGGCTACAACTGGAAAATTGACAAGCCAAAAATAATAAACCACTATCAATGCGTTTCCTAGCTTGAATATCAGCATAAAGTTTAGATTCAACATGAGATAAATAACGGGTAGTTTCTCCTGCTAAATTATCGGTAGAATCATCAATATCATCTTGTATATTTGGTGGGATTTGTGCTAACATAAAAATTAACTGATATAATTTGACCTGATGCAGTCCCCTGATAATTCCAGTTATCAGGGGATTATTGTTAGAAACCTAATGAAGTCATGAGTTGTTGAAATTTACCTTTGATACCGCTATATTGCTTTTTAGGCATTAAATCAAGTCGTGCTTCATCACCATTAGATAGATATTCATTAATCTCTCTATCACGGTAATTTCTATCAGTTTCTAACTGTTTTATTTCAGGCCTTAATCCCTGATCTATAACCTGTTGACTGCGATCAACATCAACTAGAAACGCATCCATATAACCCTTGATTTGCTGATAATTTAATTGATAAACATGACGGGTATTTTCCGCTTTTTTATC
>JBJUHT010000006.1:0-35810 GCA_046070105.1 Dolichospermum sp. | reverse complement strand
AATACCCAACGCTTGCAACTTCAAACGGGCAATTTCCTGATCAACCTCAGTAGGAATAGAATACAAACCAGGCTCTAACTTACCCTTATTCTTAACCAAATATTCCACAGCTAAGGCTTGGTTAGCAAAACTCATATCCATCACCGCGCTAGGATGTCCTTCCGCAGCAGCGAGGTTCACTAAACGACCTTCTCCCAATACAATCACAGATTTACCACTGTTGAGAATATACTGCTCTGTAAAAGGACGAACGGTTTTAATTTCCTTCGCTTGACTAGCTAAGTATTTTAAATCCAATTCAATATCAAAGTGACCAGAATTACAAACGATCGCTCCATCTTTCATGGTGTCAAAATGCTCACCACGAACTACGTGCTTGTTACCAGTCACAGTGATGAAAATATCACCTTGAGGCGCAGCTTCGGACATGGGTAATACTCGGAAACCATCCATTACCGCTTCAATTGCCTTAATAGGATCAATTTCAGTCACGATAACGTTAGCGCCTAAACCACGCGCCCGTAAAGCTGTACCTTTACCGCACCAACCATAACCAGCTACTACTATGGTTTTACCCGCCAGCAATATGTTTGTAGCGCGAATAATGCCGTCTAAGGTAGATTGACCTGTACCATAGCGGTTATCAAAGAAGTGCTTGGTATCTGCATCATTAACATTCATTGCAGGGAAGGTCAACACGCCATCAGCTAACATAGCACGTAAACGCACAATACCAGTGGTGGTTTCTTCCGTTGTCCCGATTAGATCTTTAATTTGATTTTGACGATGTTGAACTAATTCCGCTACTACGTCACTACCATCATCAATAATAATGTTAGGACGGTGATCTAAAGCAATTTGCACGTGGCGGCTATAGGTCGCTGCATCTTCACCCTTCAATGCAAATACGGGGATACCATAATCAGCAACTAAGCAAGCTGCTACATCATCCTGTGTTGATAAGGGATTACTGGCAATTAATACCGCATCAGCACCACCGGCTTTCAGAGCGATCGCTAAATGGGCGGTTTCTGTAGTAACGTGGGCGCAAGCAACTAAGCGTAAACCAGCAAAAGGCTTTTCAATAGCAAAGCGATCGCGGATTTGCTTCAATACGGGCATTTCTCGTCCAGCCCATTCAATACGTTGTCTTCCCAAGGGAGCGAGAGCGAGGTCTTTAACCTCGTGCTTTAAGGGAGCAGCTACAGTCATGAAAATTATCCTCTAAAAGATGATGATTCGGTCATTATTCCACACAGTTCCCCGCAGGGACTATGTTAGTATAGCCTCAAAATTTTATTTTTATTTTGAGGTCTTTACGTACTGTACAAGGTTTTCTTATTCCTAGCCATATTTTCTGGTAATTAGTAACCAGCGGGGGAGAAAGTCTGGGAAACTAGCTTCACCTCTGGTATGAGCAATATTAACACCCTATGTGACCTTTGGTTTTTCTATGGCAATCTGGTATGGTAGCAACTGATTGGTAATGGGTTATGGATTATGGGTGATAGCCAGTTCCTATTTCCCCATGGACACAAGGAGATGTTTTCATGATACTTCGATTTTTAGCGATCGCTGGGACAATGGCAATCACCATTGGCTCTGTCAACAAAGCTACAGCCCAAATTTCTCCTTTACCTTTGCTGTCAACTGCCGGTATTCTCAGTAACAGGGTAGATAAAAAAGAATATACTCAACAAACAAACTCATTAATACTCGCAAATGAAATTAGTAATGATTTACAACACAACCAAAAAGCAGCCAATCAAGAACCACAAACTCGGTTTCTAGTGCAGCAAGGGGGAATTGCTGCTGTCACCACACTAGCAATCATCGCCATCAGTTGGGGTATGGGACGTTGGCAAAAACGTTTAAGCAAGAATGATTATCAAACTATTACACCTAATTCCACAGATGCACAGCCAATAGCTATACTATTAAATCAAAAACAACAACAGCATCTTTCAGAAGTCAAAAAAAGACTGTTTCAAACCGCCTAAGCAATACTCTGGAGCGGCGGTACTTTAATTATTTTAGGACTATTTCCCTACACCAAAGCTTTACAAATTGGGATTCTGGCTATTGCTCAAATTCCTATTAAGTTAACTATTGTGGCTGTGGGGACTTACGTAGCTATACGGTTTACCTATGCCCTCATAGATCACTTTACCTCAACAATAGTCAGTGGTGGCGCTTTATTAACACCAGAAACATCGGCACGTTTACAATTGAGAATATCTACATTTTCCGGCGTGACTAAAAGTATCACCACCATCATCTGGATAGCAGCAGGTAGCTTGTTAGCACTGACATCTCTGGGTATAAATATTGTACCACTTTTAGCCAGCGCGGGTTTACTTGGTGCAGCCCTATCCCTCCCTTCACAAAACTTAATCAAAGACGCAATTAACGGCTTTTTGATTATTTTTGAAGACCAATACGCCCTTGGTGATATGATCACAGTCGGTAATGTAGGCGGTTTAGTGGAAAAATTGAATTTACGAATGACTCAAGTTCGAGATTCTGAAGGCCGCTTAATCACCATTCCTAACAGCGAAGTCAAAGTTGTCGCTAATCTTTCCAGTCGCTGGTCACGGGCTGATTTAACTATTCCGATTTCTTACCAAGTCAATGTAGATCAAGTCCTGACGCTGATTGAAGATGTGGGTCTAGATATGACTCAAGACCCCCAATGGCAAGATCAAATTCTCGAAAAACCTAATGTATTGGGAATAGATAATTTTAGCGATCGCGGTATCATGATTAGGATCTTAATTAAAACCCAGCCCCTCAAACAATGGGCTGTAGCGCGAGAATATCGTCGTCGTCTCAAAATCACTTTAGACGCTGCTGGAATTAACATTCCTGTACCGCAACAAGCAAATTGGGTAAATGAGGAGATCTAACACTAATTTTCGGTTCACACTCAGTAAAAACCCCAAGGCGCGAAAAGAGATTAACTCCGGGTATAGTACAAATACTTAAAAAATGCCACCTTTAATTACTCTGGCTATATTAGTAAATTTGTACTATACTATAGGAATGGTCTTCACAGATCGAAGGACTGACAGAAAAGAGATTTTCAGGACTACACCTATGATCAAGTATTATATTCTCAGTCTTAACCCCACCGCCAAGCATGAATGGGATCGTTGTATTATCCGTGATCCTTTAACTGCAAAAAGTCCAGATATAGCCGAAATAATTTCCCAGGCTGTAGGTGCGGATATAGGTAACTATTTAGTTAGTGTAAATATTGAGGTGAAAGTATTAGAAAAAGCATCAACACCATCAGCAGTGTCATTTCCCCAAGTGTCTGTACCCACCCAACAGAGGGAAGCAGCGTAGAAGGTGTAGAGGACGCGCTTTAGCAAACTTTATTGTCAGTTGGGTGAAAATAATATTACCCAACACTAAATAAATGTTTGCTGAACTTCAAAAATTAAAAGCAGCCCAAGCAAATTATATCTATAATAATAGCACAAAAATTCTAGGTTAATTATCAATGTTGAAAAAACGTATTTACGTTCACTTATTGACAACATTCTCAAGATTATTGAGAATAAATGACTTTATTCTCAATAAACATCAACTTGGTGCAATTTTGGAAAAACAGTCATTTAAAAAACTTATATTTCCTCAGCAGCAACCGCGTGTACCTGAAAAACCGGATATTCTCGGAATTAGGATCATAGCAAGTTTATGAAATTATCCACCCTTATCTGCGTTTATCTGCGGTTAAAATTCTGAAAAACCTATGAGACATCTAGAAATAAAGACTGAGGAACGTCTCTACTGGATATAAACTCAAACTCCCGAATTATGGCAAGTGCATAAAAATAATTTTTAGCAATTCAGCACGAGTAAAGGGTTTAGTCAAATATCCAGAAGCCCCGACAAGTCTAGCTTTAACCTGATCAATAATTCCTTTATTACTAGTTACAAAAATCACAGGAATATGTTTAAACATAGAATTATTGCGGATAATTCGACATAGTTCATAACCATTAATTCCTGGCATATTCAAATCCAATAAAATCAGATCAGGCTTATGTCTAATAATTGACATAACTGCTTTAACTGGTTCATTAATAGTCACCAAAACAAAATTTTCACCTTCTAGATAGCGACTAATTTCCCTGAGAATTATAGGACTATCATCCACAGAGATAATTTTGTAAGTTTTGTGTGTAGTTATCGAATTTGTATTAACTTTTTCAGGTAAAAAATCTTCTGGAGGTAACTCAGAAATATCTGGTGATATCGTTGAAATTGTTGTATTTTCTTGAGAAATGATGAGAGTTTCTCCAGAAGGATATGTACTGGGTGTTACATCAGAAATAAATAATTTATCCTCAGCTAATTCTGTGCTATTGTCAGAAAGTAGTAATGAACGACCACAGGTTTTTGGTAATTTATCAAATGGGGGATCTGGCTCATGTAAAACAATAGAACCTTTGACAATATAAGGGTATAAACTCAAAGCTAGTTGTAATTCATCCTGATTCATAATAATTGCTAGATGACGCAAGCTAAAACCCTTCATCCAATGAGTGATATTTTCCGGTAATGGTGGTAGTCTTTTGTCATAAAATTTGCTACTAACCAATAAATACGGACGCTGATAGGGAGAAGATATGTATCTACCAAGATCACGCCAATTTTGCAAGTGATTTTGGCATTCTTCCATGAGAGAATAGACATCTAATTTACAAATTTTGTTGAGATTATTAAATGTTTGTGTTAGTTCATAAGTCCCTGTGTCAATGAGGATAAATGATGCAATAACTTCTTTAACTAATTCTTGAATGAGTAATGCTGCTTGAGTAGGGAGAAGATATTGTTGAGTTACCAACCAATTAATAGCTTCATATTCAGGAGGTTGTTGTGGTAAATTTTGGTAATCTTGATTTTCAAATAGCAAACGCATTTGTACACGCACTTCATAATCTGGCAGAGGAATTTGTTGATATTGACGACGTAGATGTCTTTCTAGTCTATCAAAGGGTTCTACCGAATGAGTGGCATAGATAATTTTCCCTTTATTGAGATATATCAACCAAGATACAGAGTTACTAAATACCTGTAAACAGGTGCTTTCGTAACAATTAGTTAATTGTCGCAATAAACCCTGGGGAGATAGTTTGGTAAAAGTGCCAGTATTCTTCATATGTTCACATTTTTTTACGGATACATCAACATACTATTGGAAAGGATTAAATATCGGGCGGGAACATGATATCATAAAAACTTGTCATGATCAGAGTTATTAAATGAATATCAACTTCCAACATCTTTGCTAATATTTTTCGGAGTTTTTGATCAAAGTTTTTAAAAAGTTATCAGATTTTATGTTGATAAATCACTACTAATAATAGTGATCATATTCAGATTTCTTTGATAACTTGATCATGAGATTAAAGTTGAGATTAGAGGAGTAGTATTCCGTAATTTTCATTACATTTTTACACCCCTTAGTGCCTGCTTGCAGTTCCCTTGACTTGACAAGGGCAGGATGTTTAGAGAGGTCAAAAATATTTGCTACATTAATCACGACTTTGCTAACACCTCTGAGACTCCTCCTATACCCGGATTAAAAATGATGAATTTACTTTTGTTAAGAGAGACAAAATTCCCCATAGAATCTTTAAAAATTTATGGAAGTAAATGTATATATTGATTATTACAGCAGATTCCAGACAAATAGACTAGAGAACTGAGGTAAAAAACCAGTTCTTGGGTCAATTTTACTCCTGATGGTAATTTTATGAGAGATTGGACTATGTTTTTCCCTGAGAATGGTCAAGTTAGAGCGACAAATAAATTCCCCGATTTGAAATTGAGAGCAGATTAATGATGGTACTTGATAAAAGATCACATCAAACATCTCCATAAATTACCAGTAAGTAGTGGTAAGATATGAAAGGCTAGGGGATAAACAGTGCCTAAATCAATATCTGGGTTAAGAAACTATATATCCCTGAAAATAGCATAATTTTAACCATACTAGCTCCAGAAACTATATACTTTCAGTAAAAGGAAAATAAAGCCTTGGATTATAACATAACACCAAACGTTATGATTGATACATTTAACCTTGACGAAGTTGTAGAATTTGCGGAAAATCCCGAACCTCGTTGCCCATGCGTACTATTGCTAGATACATCTGGCTCAATGCAAGGGGAACGAATTGAAGCCTTAAATCAAGGTTTGCTGACTTTAAAAGATGAACTGGTGAAAAATTCCCTAGCAGCCAGAAGAGTAGAAATAGCAATTATTACCTTTGATAGTAGTGTTAATATCGTCCAGGACTTTGTAACTGCGGACCTATTTAACCCTCCCATTTTAACAGCCCAGGGTTTAACAAGTATGGGTTCAGCAATTCATAAAGCATTAGATATTATTCAAGAGCGTAAATACCAGTATCGGAATAACGGTATTGCTTATTACCGTCCTTGGGTATTGATGATTAGCGATGGAGAACCCCAAGGGGAACTAGATCATGTTGTTGAACAAGCAGCCCAAAGACTGCAAGGAGACGAGTCCAATAAGCGTGTGGCCTTCTTCACAGTGGGCGTAGAAAATGCGAACATGAGCAGATTAAGTCAAATCGCTGTGCGGACTCCGCTGAAACTAAAAGGGTTAAACTTTATGGAGATGTTTGTTTGGCTCTCTACGAGTATGTCAGCAGTATCTCATTCTCAAATAGATGAACAGGTAGCACTACCACCCATTGGTTGGGGATCTGTTTAATTAAAATTACAGCTGGATGTTTAAACTGAACTAGCTGTGGAAAAAAATATATGAAGACATCAAAGCAGATTTCTCAATGGCGGATAGTAGCCGCCTCTGTCCGTGGAACTAACCACGCCAAAAACCAGCAACTTTGTCAAGATGCTCACCATTGGCAGCTATTAGCAAACAATGTATTGGTAATAGCAGCAGCCGATGGCGCGGGTTCTGCTAAACTCGGAAAAGTGGGATCAATGATTGCTGTAGAAACAGCAATAGCACATCTTGCTCTGCAAGAGATCACCAGTGATACCCTAAATAATGATGATTTTTTGCAGAATTTGCTCACTAATGCCATGTTAGTAGCCCGTCAAGCCGTAGAAACGGAGGCCGAGTCCTGTAATAATCAACCTCATGATTTAGCAACTACCCTAATTCTGATGATTGCTACGCCTGAAATTGTGGCTGTAGCCCAAATAGGAGATGGTTTAGCTGTAGCTAAGAATAGTATGGGGGATCTGATAGCATTAACCATACCCAACAATGGTGAATACATTAATGAAACAACCTTCTTGACATCTCCCCAGGGCTTAGAGACAGCACAAATCAAATTATGGCGAGAAGAAATCCTGAATGTTGGTGTTCTCACCGACGGATTACAAATGCTGGCGTTGAATATGGTCGTTGGTGATGGTGGTAGCGTCACTGCTGTACCTTATAAACCCTTCTTTATGCCTTTGTTCGAGTTTGTAGCCAATGCTGAAGATAAAATATTAGCAAAAGAGCAGTTATATCGCTTTTTAAGTTCCGAGAGGATTATCCAGCGAACTGATGATGATTTGACTTTGGTTCTGGCTGCACTGAGCAGTTGTTAATTAACCCCAGATAATTGTAATTTTTCCATGCAGGTACTACGTCGTCTCACCAACCCAGAAATTCTCAACCTCTCTGTCAGTGTGGGACATGGAGGTGAAGCTTGTATATATGCAGTGCCATCAGATGAACATTTAGTAGCTAAAATCTATCACAAACCAACCAGCCGCCATGGTGAAAAACTCCAGACCATGCTTCTTAATCCCCCGGTTAATCCTACAGCGAATTTGGGACATATTTCCATTGCTTGGCCACGGGAATTATTAGAGGCAGCAGATGGTAGCGGTAGAGTGGTAGGCTTTATCATGCCACGAATTAGGGGAATGCGGCCAATTATGGATTTTTATAATCCGGGGACTCGCCGACAGCATTGTCCATTATTCAATTATCGCTATTTAATGCGGACTGCCCGCAATCTGGCGGCCGCTTTTGCGGCTTTGCACGCCAGCCGATACTGCATTGGTGATGTGAATGAGTCGAATATCCTAGTGAGTGATACAGCTTTGGTGACATTGGTAGACACTGACTCCTTCCAAGTGCGAGAACCAGTACAAAATCTTGTCTATCGTTGTGCTGTGGGGAAACCAGAATACACCCCTCCAGAATTACAAAATAAAACTTTTGCTGACTATGACCGGGAAAGTTATCATGATTTGTTTGGTTTGGGTGTATTGATATTCCAGTTGTTAATGGAAGGAACTCACCCATTTTCGGGGATATTTCGGGGAGGTATAGAACCTCCCCCCTACCAAGGACGGATACTTGAGGGTCATTTTACCTATAGTCAGAAGAAGCAAGTACCTTATCTGCCAACTCCTATTTCACCTCATTGGGATATGCTTCATCCCAGTCTACGGGATTTATTTGTGCGTTGTTTTGAAGATGGTCATGATCAGCCACAGTTACGTCCTCATGCTCAAACCTGGTTGTCAGCATTAACGGCAGTGGAAGAGGGTTTAGTGACTTGTGCTACTAATGCCCAGCACCTTTATCATGATCATTTACATCAATGTCCTTGGTGTGAACGGACTCAGCAATTAGCTGGGAGAGATCCTTTTCCTTCACTAGCGGCTATTAATTCTCAACAGCATTTGCAACCCCGACGCAGATCTCAACGGCGCTATATTCCTACGCCACGAATTACCTGGCGGCCTGTTAAATCACATTATCAAGTTCATAATAGTTACCAGTCGGGATTTAGTCAGCAGTTTTATCGTCCCGCCGCTTCTAAAAAGTTCAACTTCAAGGTTTATGGTATAATTTTTAGTGTGATGGGATTGGGTATTTTAGGATATTTGGATTTAATGATGAAATTTACTCGTCCTTTTGTTTCCCAAAATCCTTATGTGCAACAAAGTTTGATCTCTGAAAAAGATCATCAAACTCCTGAACCGAAAGACCTCTCTTTTATGGATTACTATCAACTTGGAGATATTGCTTATCAACAACAAGATTATAAACAGGCAATTGCTAATTTTACGGAAGTTATCAAAAGGAATCCCCAATATGTCAAAGGATATGTAAATTTGGGTAATGCCTACTATAATTTGAATGATTATGAAGGTGCATTGGCCAACTATAATCAGGCTTTGCAGCTAAATTCTCAAGAGGTTAAAGCTTATGTAAATCGTGGCAATGTTTATTATATGTTGGCAGACTATAGTAGCGATCCCCAGCAAGAATATAAACAAGCGATCGCTGATTTTACTACTGCTATTAACATAGATAAAAATGATGTTGAAGCTTATATCAGAAGGGGAATTGTTAGATTTGAAGTCACTAAATACATCAATAATTCTCTTCAAGAATACCAGAAATCAATTGCGGATTTTACCGAAGCAATTAAACTCAATTCATCCAAGGTAGAAGCTTACTTTCAACGGGGTCTAGTTCGTTATCAAATTGCTCAATATAGCAGTAATTATGTAGCAGAATATCAACGAGCGATCGCCGATTTTACCGAAGCATTAAAAATCAATCCCCAATTGGCTAAAATTTATCTCAAACGAGGTATGGCTTACTATGAATTAGCACAATACGGCGCAGGTGAATCTGATAAAAATCAGATCCTCGCAGTTGCAGATCTACAAAAAGCTGCAAAAGTATCTCTGGAGAGAAATGATGTGGATAATTATCAGCAAGCCCTCAGTAGTATTTGTATTGTTGCCGCTTACAAATGTGATAGTTTATTACCTAAATCAATCCTAGTGGGGCAAAATAATTGATACAGCAGATTCCTTTGTTATGAAGTACATCATAACAAAGGAATCTACTGTAGATTCAAAAATCAAATAGGAGTCCCATGTCAGTCATTTATTTATAAATATTTTACAGATAAAATATGTTAATTCACTTATTCTTTATTATTTTCTAGAAAATTACAGTTAAATTATATTTATCTACCTAAAAAGAGAAAAGAAGAAATAATAATTCAACTTTCTTCATATCATGCTGCATTCTCTTCATCTCAAATTTGTGAAATTAGAAAACACCAGCAAATCTCGGAGGAAATTATATGAAAGCAGTGATTTTAGCAGGAGGTTTAGGTACAAGATTAAGTGAAGAAACAAGTATCAGACCTAAACCAATGGTTGAAGTTGGTGGTAAGCCAATTCTTTGGCACATAATGAAAACTTACTCTGCTCATGGTATTAATGATTTTATCATTTGTTGCGGTTACAAAGGTTATGTCATTAAAGAATATTTTGCCAACTATTTCTTGTATATGTCAGATGTGACATTTGATATGCGATTTAATCAAATGAATGTCATTGGTGGATATGCTGAACCTTGGCGAGTTACTTTGGTAAATACGGGTGATAATACCATGACTGGGGGACGTTTAAAACAAGTTCGTGAACATATTGGTAATGAAACATTTTGCTTTACCTATGGTGATGGTGTTAGTAATATCAATATTACAGAATTAATTAAATTTCATCAAGAACAAAAAACATTAGCAACACTCAGCGCGGTGCAACCAGCAGGAAGATTTGGAGCAATTTCTCTAGGAGAAGAACAAACTAAAATAACTAGTTTTAAAGAGAAACCTGAAGGTGATGGTGCTTGGATTAATGGTGGTTATTTTGTTCTCGAACCCCAAGTAATTGATTTTATTGCTGATAGCTCAACAGTGTGGGAGAAAGAACCATTAGAGAAATTAGCTGATTTAGAACAATTATCTGCCTATAAACATGATGGTTTTTGGCAACCAATGGACACATTAAGAGATAAAAACTATCTAGAGGATCTCTGGAAAAGTGGTAAAGCTCCTTGGCAAGTTTGGTAATAGTAATTTGAGATTTTATTGAATTAGGGAAAGATTACTAATGTATGATTTTGCGATTATTGGTGGGGGAATAGTTGGACTTTCCACCGCAATGGCTTTAGGAGAGCGTTATGCAAATGCCCAAATATTAGTAGTAGAAAAAGAGCAGCAATGGGCATTTCATCAAACTGGTAATAATAGCGGTGTAATTCATTCGGGAATTTATTATAAACCCGGAAGCTTTAAAGCTAAATTCTCCCGTGATGGTAGCCGTTCAATAGTAGAATTTTGTCAGAAACATGGCATTGATCATCAAGTTTGTGGAAAGGTGATTGTGGCTAGTAATCAAGAAGAATTACCCCGCTTAGAAAATCTCTACAAACGCGGTTTAGAAAACGGTATTCCTGTGAAAAGAATTAGCCCAGAAGCAGTTAAAGAAATTGAACCTCATGTTAGCTGTGTTGGTGGAATTCAGGTATTGAGTACAGGAATTGTCAACTACAAACAAGTTTGTTTAAAATATGCGGAATTAATTCGTAATCAAGGGGGAGATTTACGTCTCAATACCCAAGTTTTAAAAATTGTCCGCAGGGGAAAAAACCAGATATTAGAAACTAACAATGGCAGTTTTGAAACTCGATTTGTGATCAATTGTGCCGGATTGCATAGCGATCGCATGGCAAAATTAGGTAAGGTTAATCCTGAAGCTAAGATCGTTCCCTTTCGCGGTGAATATTACGAACTAACCCCCGAAAAACGCTATTTGGTGAAAACTCTCATTTATCCAGTTCCTAACCCTGATTTCCCCTTTCTTGGCGTGCATTTCACTCGCATGATTGATAACAGCGTTCATGCTGGACCAAATGCAGTTTTAAGTCTGAAACGTGAAGGTTACAAAAAAACTGATTTTGACCTTCGAGATTTTGCCGAAGTTATCACCTATCCTGGCTTTTGGAAACTAGCAGCAAAACACGCTCCCGAAGGGATTCAAGAAATAATTCGTTCCTTTAGTAAAGCAGCTTTTGTCAAAAGTTTACAAAAACTAATTCCCGAAATTCAAGCAGCAGATATAATTCCCACTCATGCGGGAGTTCGCGCTCAAGCATTAATGAATAATGGTTCTCTGGTAGATGACTTTTTAATCATTAAAGGTGATAATTCCATTCATATTTGTAATGCACCTTCACCCGCTGCAACTTCTTCTTTGGAAATTGGTAAAGCTATAGTTAAGCAAATACCAGAACCTACTCATTTACACAGTTTAGTAGCTTAATCAAATCATCTCTTATCTGTGTTCATCTGCGGTTAATTATTCTGGAAATTTTCTTCTCTAGCGACTCCTCAAGAAACAAGTTAATTTCACACATCAAAAGTTTTAAAAATCATGAAAGTTTTAGTAACTGGCACAGAAGGTTATCTTGGTTCTTTATTACCTTCTTTACTCATGCAAAAAGGACATGAAGTTATTGGAGTTGATACTGGATTTTATAAAGTTGGTTGGCTATATAACGGAACTAACTTAACAGCTAAAACCCTAAATAAAGATATTCGTGATATCAATCCTGAAGATTTAGAAGGAGTAGAAGCTATTGTTCACATGGCGGAATTATCTAACGATCCGACTGGACAATTATCACCAAATATCACTTATGATATTAATCATTTAGGTTCAGTTCGTCTGGCTAATTTAGCCAAATCAGTTGGTGTTCGTCGCTTTGTTTATATGTCCTCCTGTAGTGTTTATGGTGTAGCTAGTGAAGGTGATATTACAGAAGAATCACCTGTTAATCCCCAAACAGCTTACGCCGAATGTAAAACATTAGTAGAAAGAGATATTAAACCATTAGCTGATGATGATTTTTCGCCTACTTTCATGCGGAATGCGACAGCTTTTGGCGCTTCCCCTAGAATGCGATTTGATATCGTTTTAAATAATTTAGCAGGGTTAGCTTGGACTACAAAAGAAATTAAAATGACCAGTGATGGTACACCTTGGCGGCCATTAGTTCATGCTTTAGATATTTGTAAAGCCATTGTTTGTGCCTTAGAAGCACCAAGAGACATTATTCATAATCAAATCTTTAACGTTGGTGATACAGCGAATAATTATCGAGTTAAAGAAATAGCAGAAATAGTTGCTGAAGTTTTTCCTGGTTGTCAATTATCTTTTGGGAATAATGGTGCAGATAATCGCAGCTATCGAGTTTCTTTTGAGAAAATTAACAGTATTTTACCAGGATTTAAATGTGATTGGAATGCTCAACTTGGGGCTGAACAACTATTTAATTTGTTCAAACAAATTGACATGACAGAAGATACATTTTTATTTAGAGGTTTTACCAGATTAAAGCAATTAGAATATCTGATTCGCACAGAACAAATTGATCGGGATTTTTTCTGGAATAAACAGGAAAATTATTAATTTATTCCGAAAATATTGTAGGTTGGGTTGAGCGACAGCAAAACCCAACATGATTAATAATTTTCTTGAGTTTCCTTGAGTCAACCCAACCTACATTTCTTATATACCAGGCTATTTTCTCATATCGGTATTACCATATCATGCAAAAACTACTTACCATTGCCATTCCTACCTACAATCGTGCTGCATTGCTAGATAAACAACTAGCTTGGTTAGCAACAGCAATTAAAGGTTTTGAATCAGAATGCGAAATTATTATTTCTGATAATTGCTCAACAGATAATACACCAGGAACTGTAAAAAAATGGCAATCTACCTTTAGTAATACTGTATTTATAGCGAATAGAAATCGGGAAAATATAGGATTAATGCCAAATATTGTTTTTTGTCTTCAGGCTGCTGGTAGTAAATATGTTTGGACTGTAGGTGATGATGATCCAATTCAAGAAAGAACTCTGGCTTATGTAATAACTAAACTTAAACAAAATCAGAGTTTAAATTTAATGTTTCTCAACTGTTGTGGACGAGATAAAAACACAAATAAAGTTTTGGTAAAACACTGGTTTACTAGTGATAGTGATGAAATTATTGCTGACAGTAAACCTGTATTTCAAAGGTATTTACAGAATAGTTTTGGTGGGGTACTGTTCATGACAGCTACCATTTATAAAACTGAACTTGTACAGCAAGCTTTACAAAACTGGACTACTTCTTATAAAAATTTAGCATCTCAAGCCTATTGGACAGGATTTTGTACAGCTCATGGAAATATCATTGTTACTCAAGATAATTATTTGGAATGTACAATGCACGCTAGTTCCTTAGAAGAAAATCCTCGTTGGTCATTAATGATGCGATATGTGTACATCCCAGAAATTTATCTAAAATTGTTAAGTTTAGGATATTCTTCTAAATTTTGTCAACGGATGATTCTAAAAAATATTTTCAAACTTAGTGATTGGAAAATATTATTGGGCGCTTTGAAAAGGTGGCCGATTTTAGCCACAAATATTATAATTACCTACTTGCAATTGATAGTAAAATTCATCTACAAACTGAATTTTAGTCCAAAAAAATCAGAAATAAATATCTCACACCTAAGCAATTAAATAAAATATCAAATCCACCTTAATAAACATTCTCAAATATTTTTTGTATCAAAGACTATGAACAAATTACTAACTATTGCCATTCCTACTTACAATCGAGCCGAGTTATTAGATAAACAATTAACTTGGTTGTCCAAAGCTATTAAAGGATTTGAAACAGAGTGTGAAATTTTAGTTTCTGATAACTGTTCTACAGATCATACTCAATCTATTATTAGTAAATGGCAAAATATCCTCAAAAACATCACATTTAAATCGAATAAAAATCATGAAAACATAGGCGTAATGCGAAATATTTTTTATTGCCTAAGTGCTGCCACAACAAAATATGTTTGGACAATTGGTGATGATGATCCAATTCAGGAAAGAGCAGTTACTTATGTGATGGATAAAATTAAAAATATTGATGACTTATCATTATTGTTTCTCAATTTTTCTGGTCGAAATCAAATCACTGGTGAAGCAGTACATCCACCAAAAATAGTTGGAAATCGCTGGTTTGATGCCGATACAGAAGATGGTAAAGGTGATGGTAAAGCAATATTTGAACATTGTTTTAGTAAAAGTGTAGGAGCAGTAATTTTTCTAACTGCTACAGTATATCGGGCTGATTTAATTAAACGCGCTCTAGAAATTTGGCCAACTGCTAGTAATAATTGGATATCTCTAGCATATTTAGCCGGTTATTGTGCTGCTAATGGCAAAGTCATTGTGACTAAAGATATCTATTTAGAATGTATTGTGGGTGTTAGTTATTGGCAAAAAGAACCAAAGTCTGCACTTTTAATGCAATACCAACATATACCTGAAGTTATTTTGAAACTTGAGCAAGTTGGCTATTCTAAAGCATATTGTTGTCGGATGCTTTTACAAAACTACCATGAAGTAGATTTGAAAGTCTTTTTAGGAGCAATGAGAAGATGGCCTGTATCAGCTATTAAGACAGTAATTCCTTTTTTGGCTTTAGCTAGTATGGCAGCTTTTGAATTAATAACCATGAGAGAATTTAAAGTAGCGGAAACTGAATTGGAGACAACAAGGAATTCAGAAATCAGAAGCTATAGAGGATAAAGATTAGTGTTAATTGGTAAGTATACCATGCTGCAAAAAATTCAAGAAAAAATCTCAACTTTAAGTTCTGAGTTAAATTATCGGATGTCACTTTGGCATCATACTAAAAATTTACCTGCCATTAATTCAACAGATAAATTGATTGTTGATACCCTCAAAAAATCAGGTGTTTATATTACATCTTTGGAAGATTTAGGCTTTTCATCTACTTCTAAAATGTTAGCTATTGCTAATATTTGTACTGATAATATGCTAAATCCCAGGGATATTCATGCAGGATATAAATTACCCCAAATTTATACGGTTACAGATTTACCGGAATTTTTTAATTGGGGAATTGAAACCCGACTACAAAATATCATTGAGCATTATATAGGTTTACCTATCGCTTTTCATGGTGTTCATGTGCGGAAGGACTTTCCTAATGAAAAACAATTGGAAACTCTACTATGGCATAAAGATTCTGAAGATAGACGCATGATTAAAGTCATTATCTATCTCCATGATGTGACTGAAGAACATGGACCATTTGAATATATTCCACTACCAAAAAATCCTCTAGAACGATTAAAGAATTACCAAATTGATTATGAATTATGGCGGGTTAATTTTTTAGGAATTAACGATGATCAAATGATGAAAGTTATTCCTAAATCAGCTTGGAAATCATGTCCTGGTAAAGCTGGAACTGTGATTTTTGCAGATGTAAGAAATATTTTACATCACGGGACTGTGAGAACTCAAGAGCGTTCAACTTTATTTTTCACATACACTGCTAAATCTCCTAAACGACCTGAACTTTGTACACAATATCATGATGATACTTTTACCAAAATAAATCCTCAAGTGGGATTAAAGGTATAAACCTAAAATCAAAAATAACTCTGTTATCCTTCATAAAAACGTTCTAAACAGCCATGATTTTTACATCCACTAAACTCGCTGGTGCTTTCATTATTGATTTAGAAGAAAAGCCTGATTCTCGCGGTTTTTTTGCTCGCACTTTCTGCGCTGATGAATTTATCGCTCATGGTTTAAAACCTACAGTTGCCCAATGTAACCTTTCTTTTAATCATAAAAAAGGTACATTGCGAGGAATGCACTATCAAATTCTCCCCGCAGCAGAAACAAAATTAATTCGCTGCACTCAAGGAGCTATTTATGATGTAATTGTTGATATGCGTCCTGAATCTCCAACTTATCTAGCGCATATTGGTGTAGAGTTGACTGCCGAAAATCGCCGAGCTTTATATGTACCAGAAATGTTTGCTCATGGTTATCAAGCTTTAACAGATGGTGCAGAAGTTGTATATCAAGTGGGTGAATTTTACACTCCTGGATATGAAAAAGGATTACGTTATGATGACCCAATTTTAGAAATTTCTTGGCCTTTAAATGCTACAGAAATGTCTGATAAAGATCGCAATTGGCCTTTACTAGAATCTATTTTGATAGGAGTTTAATTATGATTATTGTAGATAAAGCTTTACAAGCACGGGCGGCATTAGGTAAACCTGTAAAAGTGGCGATGATTGGTGCTGGTTTTATGGGTCGAGGAATTGCTAATCAAATTATCAATTCCGTGCCAGGAATGGAGTTGGTTGCTATTGCTAACCGCCACATTGATACAGCCAAACGAGCTTATTTAGAAGCAGGAATTGAGCAAATTAATATTGTTGACAATTTAGGTGATTTAGAAGATGCCATTAATCAAGGCAAATATGCAATCAGTGAAGATGCTATGCTGCTATGTGAAGCAGATGGTATAGATGCAATCATTGAAGTTACTGGTACAATTGAATACGCGGCTCATTTAGTCATGTCTGCGATCGCACATCACAAGCATATCATTTTGATGAATGCGGAACTTGATGGCACAATTGGACCAATCCTCAAAGTTCACGCAGATCGGGCTGGAGTCATCCTGAGTGCCTGTGACGGCGACCAACCGGGGGTAGAGATGAATCTCTACCGCTTTGTCAAAAGCATCGGTTTAAAGCCCCTTCTGTGTGGCAATATTAAGGGTTTACAAGACCCCTACCGCAACCCCACCACCCAAGCCGGTTTCGCTCAACGCTGGGGTCAAAATCCCGCCATGGTAACAAGTTTTGCAGATGGTACAAAAATCTCCTTTGAGCAGGCGATTGTAGCCAATGGTACAGGAATGCAAGTAGCCCGACGGGGGATGCTGGGATATGAGTATCCAGGTCACGTTGATGACATGACTAAAATGTATGATCTTGACCAATTGCAAGAATTAGGCGGTATCGTTGATTACGTTGTTGGTACTAAACCAGGACCAGGAGTATTTGTTTTTGCTACCCATGAAGACCCCAAACAACGTCATTATCTCAACCTGTATAAACTAGGTGCAGGACCTCTCTACAGTTTTTACACCCCCTATCACTTATGCCATTTTGAAGTTCCTTTATCAGTAGCCCGTGCTGTCCTCTTCCATGATGCTGTACTGACACCAATGGCCGGTCCGGTGGTTGATGTTGTCACTACAGCTAAAATTGACCTGCAAGCCGGAGAAACCCTTGATGGAATTGGTCATTATATGACATACGGACAATCCGAAAATTCACTTATTGTTCAACAACAAAACTTACTACCAATGGGCATTGCAGAAGGATGTCGCTTAAAGCGCGATATTCCTAAAGATCAAGTTCTCACTTACAATGATGTAGAATTACCTGAAGGCAGACTTTGCGATCAATTACGCGCTGAACAATCAGTTTATTTTGCTCCTGCAAAAACTTTAGCACTGATAAAATAGTTTGAAAATGATTTTAAGTCTTCAGTTATAGTAATTGTTTATTGTGTATCCATAAATTTGTGGAACTCAGGAATATGATCACCTGAACTGAATTCTTGTAAATCACTATCAAAATAATTCAGAGGTTTCCTGATCTTCTCATTAGACCTCTGAATTTACATATATAATTCCAGATAGTTTAGTTGAGTCTAAATTTTTTTAACTAATCACTTCAGGTACAGGGTAGATCCGATAAATCAAAAATGTTGATATAGAAACAGCTATTTTAGCAGGGATTATTTTCATAAACTCTTGAGGTGTTTTATGGTTGACACTCCTAGTAAAAAAGATAAATTAATTGATAATCAACGGATGATAAAACCAGGAATATTGATCAATAAATTTATCAATAGATTGGTATAAATACCAATTATCCCTTACCAATTACCCATGACAAAACCGTTATGAAAATTGCCCTTGTCCATGATTACTTAACTCAGCGCGGTGGAGCAGAACGCGTATTTGAATTATTGTGTAAACGCTATCCCGAAGCCGACATTTTCACCTCATTATATGATGCACAAAAGAGTATTGATTTAGAGGAAAGAATTATCAATACCACATTTTTGCAGAAAATTCCTGGTGCAACCAAATATTTTCGGATGTTAGCCCCCTTATATTTTCCAGCATTTCGGTCTTTAGATTTACAAGACTATGACCTAATTATTAGCAGCAGTACAAGTTTTGCTAAAGCAGTTAGGAAAAAACCTCAAGCTAGGCATATTTGTTTTTGTCATAATGTTACCCGTTTTTTATGGGATACACAAACTTATTTACGGGAATATGGAGACTATCGCCACTTTGCCCCTTTGATCGAAAAAGTATTTCAGATCATCAGAAATTTAGATTTGAAATATGCTCAAGAACCCGATCTTTATATTGCTAACTCTAGTATTGTTGCCAAGAGAATTGAAAAGATATATCACAAACAAGCCATGGTTATTAATTATCCAATTAATACCAATAACTTTGTTTTCTCCGATACTAAAGAGGAATACTATCTGGCATCGGCGCGGATGATAAGTTATAAACGTCTTGATATAATAGTCGAAGCTTTTAATTGGTTAGGCTGGAATTTATTGATATCAGGTGATGGACCAGAACAAGAAAAATTAAAAGCTCAGGCATTACCGAACATTCAATTTCTTGGTCATGTTAGTGATAGAGAACGTAAAAACTTATTTTCTAAAGCCAAATCAATTATTGTTGCAGCTTTAGAAGATTATGGATTAGTTCCAGTCGAGGCAAATGCTAGTGGTACACCAGTAATTGCCTATGGAGCAGGTGGAGTATTAGATACTCAAATACCAGGGAAAACAGGTGTATTTTTTCAAAGACAAACACCATGTTCTTTACAAGCAGCATTACTAGAAGCTGGAGGAATATCTTGGAATTATGAAAACATTCGTAATCATGCTGTTAGTAAGTTTTCAGAACAGTCATTTTTTAGTAAAGTTGAGCGAATTATTAATCAAGCCAGTGGTGTTTATTGTTAATTGATTTGATTGTTTAGGTGTTTAGGTCGTGTATCGTAAATAAGGATAATAAAAGTGGTTCAAAGCAGTCTAAATCCAAATATAAATTCAGTCTCAGAAACAGATGCAGGTTACGGACAAATCTTTGCTGTACTGTGGCGACGATTTCCCTGGATATTATTAGTATTTTTGAGTTCTACAGCCATGGCTGGTATCATGGCCTTAAAAACAGAACCCAGTTTCAAAAGCACCATGCAATTGTTAGTAGAACCTAACTATCAAGGGAAGAAAGAAACTGATAATAGCGAAAGTCAGTTTACCGATACTAACATTGAGATAGATACTGCGACTCAACTGAACTTAATGCAGAGTTCTGGACTGATTCAAAAAGCAGTTAATAAACTCAAATCTGAATATCCAGACTTAACAGTAATGGATTTAAAAAACTCTTTAGTCTTAAATCAAATCAAGACCAAAGATGATAATATTGCCACTAAAATCTTTCAAGTTGATTATAGTGATAACGATCCAGAGAAAACCAAAAAAGTTCTGAATGCTATTCAACAGGTTTATCTAGAATACAACAAACAACAGCAAGATTCACGCTTACAAAAGGGTCTACAAGTTATTAAAGAGCAATTAAGAAAAGCTACAGATGAAGTAACTGTTTCTGAAGCAAATCTACAAAGATTTCGCAGAAATCAGAATTTAATTGATCCAGAAACTCAGGCCAAAACCATAGAGACCACTTTAAATACTGTGCAACAGGAACGACAAACAACTCGTTCTCAGTATGAAGAAGCTTTAGCAAAACAAAAATCTTTGCAAGCACAACTAAACCGTTCTCCACAAAATGCTCTAGTTTCTTCTCGTTTAAGTCAGTCTACCCGCTACCAAGGTTTACTCAATGAAATCCAAAAAACAGAACTAGCTTTAGCACAGGAACGCTTACGTTTCACTGAAGATACTCCCAGCGTTCAAAAATTACAAGAACAACTACAAAGTCAAAAACAACTTTTGCAAAAAGAAGTTAGCAGAACTTTAGGACAAAGTTCTAATCCAGTCCTTAGTTCTGGAGATAATCTTTTACAACAAGGACAACTTGGAGAAATCGATCTTAATCTCACAGGTCAATTAGTAGAAACCCAAACTACCATAGTTGCATTAGCAGCCCGCGACCAAACTTTAGCAACAAAAGAGAAAGAATTACAAACGGATCTGAAGCGTTTTCCTTCTTTATTAGCCTATTACAATCGCATACTTCCTCAATTACAATTTAGCAGAGAAAGATTGGAGCAATTATTAAGATCTGAACAAAAATTACGCCAAGAACTTTCTAAAGGTGGATTTAATTGGGAAGTAGTAGAAGAACCCCAAACAGGGTTTCAAACTGGTCCTAACATCAGACAAAACCTATTATTAGGAGCAGTACTTGGTTTAATGTTAGGAGGTATTGCTGCCTTTATTCGTGAAGCCTCTGATGATTCTCTACATACCACTGCTGAATTAGAAAAACAGGTTTCTCTGCCCTTATTAGGAACAACTAATAAATTGCCACCTGCTAAACCCAGAGAATCAATGATCAAATTGCCATTTGGCAAACCAGAAGTTCTTGCTCCTTGGACAATTCAGGTATTACAATCTCCCCCCCGTTGGGAATCACTTGATCTCATCTACAAAAATATTGAACTACTCAATAATGTCTCTGATTTGAGATCCTTAATGGTGACATCAGCATTACCAGATCATGGTAAGTCAGCTTTGGCATTAGGTCTAGCTATGAGTGCGGCTCGTCTGCATAAAAAGGTCTTACTTATTGATGCTAACCTCCGCGATCCTCACCTCCACAAACAACTAAATCTTCCCAATGAACAGGGACTTTCTAGTTTATTAGAAAGTGAAGTTAACCTACCTAATAACATCAATGTTCCTTACTCTGGTTCATCTTACATTGACATTTTAACCGCTGGACCAATACCGACTGATCCTGCCCATCTTTTGAGTTCTCCTCGTATGAAGCAATTGATGGCCGCATTTGAAGAAAATTATGATTTGGTACTCATAGATGCTCCTTCGGTTCTTGGTTTAGTAGATGCTATGCTCACAGCATCATCTTGTCGCAGTGTGATCATCATGGCAAGTATTGGTAAAGTGACACGCACCCAACTTCATCAAGCTACAGCAATGTTGAGTAAGTTAAATTTGATTGGAGTTGTAGCTAATGGTGTATCTTCATCTGATAGCACCTATGTTCCTTATGTGAAGCCAAAACAATTCGTTTTGCAGCCAGCAATGAAGGAATAAGGCAGAATATTTGATCACCCAAGTTCACCTTTGAATTTTACAAATTAATTTTCCAAAAACCCCCGGACTTCAATAAGTAGTTATGGGGGTTTTGGTATTGAATAATTTCTCAAGAACAATATTCTCGACTTTTCTAAAAAGTCGGATCTGTGATGATTTTTATATGATACGGTACAGATATTAATGATAAAAATCTTGTGGTGCGAGCACCTTGCCCGCTAAAAGTGTACCTCACTGAAATTTACTGTATTTAATAATAATATGTTTTAGGAAAGCCAAACTTTGGTTAACTTTATTTAGTGACCATTAATTCATTTATCTTAGCTTAATATTTTGCCAATAAAAGTAATATCTATTTAAAGAGTGAATGAAGAAGTTGTTTATCCATGATCTATTAATCAAAGGTCTTATATTGTAGAGATCAAAAGACATATTAAAATCCTCAAACCTAAAGGAAATACAAAGTGGCGTTAATTCATAGCTATCTTAGTTAATTTTTGCTATTGATATTGACATATACAGATATTATTAGGGGAACTGATCTAGTCATCAAAGTTAAATTCACTTCACATCCTTAATGTCTGTTTTTATGGTCAATAAAAGGATAGAAAAATACTAATCATAATTTTCTGTCACTGGAGATACACTCAATCTTTTACTATTTTATCACTGACAATATTATGCCAACCTCAGTTATTTCTAATCTAAATAATAACTCTATTATACCTCAGCATTCGGAAAATATTAGCTCCTTATCCTGCACATTAAAATGGCGCAGAGGAAAGTTATTAGTCAAAAGTTCTGGAAAATTAGCACATCCTTATTTACCTTCACTAGACAATCAACAATCTCTAATAGAGTGCTTAAAACATTCTCCAATCACCTTAGTGAGCATAGATCCAAACATCGGTGATTATTTATTAAGATTTTGGGCAGATGCTTGTCAAAAAGCCAATAAACCCATATTTATGAGTATTCCTAGTTATCAGAAATTGCCGAAAAAAAGTAATGAATTTCTCAGATTTTTATCAAGAATAATTGATTGGAATTTGGCATTGTTTTTACTCCTATTTATGATGCCATTTTTGATAGCAGGATTGATAGTTATGAAAATATATTCCGCCAATATTTTGCTTAATTATGAATGGTATGTTGGCGCAAATGGTCAACTTTTTCAGGGAATGAAATTTCACCCAAAATTAAAAGATGATACCAAAAATTTCCCCTTTAATTTATGTAAATACTTTCTGGATATTTTCTCTAATTTATTAAATGTATTGCAAGGAAAGTATTCCCTAATTAACAATCATTTCTACTCTTTAGAAGAAGCAGTAAAATTAACTTTAGAAACGCCCAAAAAAGCTAAATTAGCTGCTGTAATAGCTAAAATATAAATACCTAAAGATCAGGAAAATTATCGGATTTTTTATGAGATAAATATTTCCTGTTTTCATGTTTTTCATAGTGAATTATGTACCTAATCAAAAACAAGGAAAACTATGCAGACAGAATTTGTACTGTCAACGATAAAACTCTTGCAGGCTACAAGTTTTTGGCAGAATAATCGCTTAATATTGCGAGAATTTAAACACTTTCGACTGGTGGCGATTTTAGCCTTAGTATTTTCAATTTTAGCAGCAAGTTTTGAGGGCTTTGGCTTAGGATTTTTATTGGTATTTTTGCAAAGCTTAACTACTCCTGCTGCTGAACCGGTAAAAACAGGAATTGAGTGGTTTGATATTTTGATTTTAGGAATTAATGGTTCAGTAAATGAACGATTATATCGAGTATCAGCTTTAATTGTGATCACAACCTGTATGCGTGCATCTTTTAATTACTTAGCACAAATTTGCATCCAGTTTAGTGAAATAAGTTTAGTAGACACTCTTCGTAAAAGAATTTTTGAGCAATTAGAAGCTCAAACTCTTAGCTATTTTAATCAGAAAAAATCTGGAGAATTAATCAATATACTCACCAATGAAATGGAGAGAATTAGACAAATTTTTGGAGGTATAGCTTTTTTAATTACTAGAATCTTCGCACTTGTAGTTTATTCTCTTTCTCTGTTTATCCTTTCATGGAAACTTTCCATAGTTTCAATCTTACTATTTAGTCTTTTAGCGGTGGCATTATCTACACTAAACAAACAAATTAGAGAACGCAGTTTTGGTATTACTAAAGCTAATGATAACTTTACTTCTAGGACACTAGAGTTTATTCAAGGAATACGCACAATTCATGCTTTTTCTACTCAAGAATTTGAGCGCGAACGGTATTATAAAGCCAGTGAAAAAATAGTTGAGACATTGAAAAGTGTTTACTGGATTTCTTTGGTAGTTAAGCCTTTAGCTGAGAGTATATCCACTGTGATTCTGATTATGATGATCATTGTGGCACTAGTTACAGGTTTAATGAAGATTTCGGCTTTGTTGACCTTTTTCTTTGTGCTATTTCGCATTATCCCTATAACTCAAGATTTGAATGGAGTTGTAGCTTTTTTAACTACCCAATCGGGAGCAGTAGAAAATATTAAAAATCTCTTGAAAACTGATGATAAAATCTACTTTCAAAATGGCACACTCAAATTTCCAGGTTTAAAAAGGTCAATTGATTTAGTATCTGTAGATTTTGATTATAGTCCTGAACAACGAGTTTTACATAATATTACTCTTTCAATTAAACAAGGTGAAATGACGGCCTTAATTGGTTCATCTGGTGCTGGAAAAACTACACTCGCAAATTTAATTCCTCGTTTCCATGATGCTAGTGATGGCTATATTTATATAGATGATGTGGATCTTCAAAAATTTGAAATTAACTCCCTTCGTCGTCAAATAGCAGTTGTTAGTCAGGATACATTTATTTTCAATACTTCTGTTTGGAAAAATATTGCTTATGGTACACCAAATGTAACAGAAACGGAAATTAAAGAAGCGGCTCGATTGGCAAATGCTCTAGAATTTATTTTAGAAATGCCGGAGGGGTTTGATACACAATTGGGAGATAGAGGTGTTCGGTTATCAGGAGGACAAAGACAAAGAATTGCTATTGCCCGGGCATTGCTGAGAAATCCAGAAATTTTGATTTTAGATGAAGCTACAAGTGCCTTAGATTCTGTTTCTGAACGTTTAATTCAAGAGTCACTAGAAAAGCTATCTGTTGGCCGCACAGTAATTGCTATTGCTCACCGTCTTTCTACTATTGCTAAAGCCGATAAAGTTGTAGTTTTAGAACAGGGACGAATAGTAGAACAAGGGAAATATCAAGAACTTTTAGAACAAAAAGGTAAACTTTGGCAATATCATCAAGTACAGTACGAGGTTAGTCATAAAAATGATATTTAATTTCATGACAAATCCGTTAAAAATTAATAAAATTATTGAGGTAAACAACAATGGTTAATATAGGATATCACTCTGCAAAATTTCAAGGGCAAATTCATCGCTTTTTTTATTCAAAAGCCATTAATAATATTGTGAATTTTCCAGTTCATGAATATAAAAAAGTTAACATAGATGTCTATGCTTTTTCTTGTGAACGGGATTTGGCTATTCAGGTAGCGAATATTAGGTCATTTATTCGTTATGTTGGTATTCCTAACAAATTTATTGTCATTTCTGATGGTAGCTATTCGTCATCTTCTCGTAATATTTTACGCCGAATTAATTCCTGTGTTGATGTTATTGAATGGAAAGATTTAGTAATAGGTGATATACCTAAACCTATTTCAAATTATGTGGTGAATTATCCTCATCGTGCGATTATGGCATTTTGGAGAAGATTGGCTGTATTAACTTCAATTTCTATTGATAAACCTACAATTTACACTGATGCTGATATTCTCTTTTTTCCCGGTGCTGAAGAACTTGTGAATTTATGTGATTCAGATGATAGTTATTGTTGGTATTTACCTGATTGTTTACCGTCATTAGATGAACGGATATTATTACATAATCATGAAAAATTAAATCCAGTAAATGCAGGGTTTTTTATACTAAAACAGCAAATAAATTGGGTAAATTCTTTAGAGCGTGTTACTCAATTTGTAGATGTGCCTGTTTATTTTACAGAACAAACTGTAGTACATTTAGCTATGCACAATAATCAGGCAAAGCCTCTGGATAAAACCAAGTTTATTTTAAGTGTTGATGACCAATTTCAGTATTTAGAAAAGTTCGATAAAAGGAAAATTGCTTTGAGACACTATGTTAATGATGTCAGACATAAGTTTTGGTTGAATTTAGGTATTTCTGGCTCAATTTGACTATAAAATTAAATTCCCGCTAACTGTTATAGCTAATAACCAATAAGTTCAAGAAGTTGAATATGAATCATGCAATAGTTTCTCAACAGAAAATATATCAATGTTCTGCTACTGATATTAGAGGTGGAGGAGGAATAGAAACTTATATAGCTTCTTTGGTAAATTCGGAAATCCTAGGGGTGAGTAATCACCATATTAATTCTTTCCAAAATTTAGACCAAGGACAATGTAAATTACTCCACCTTCATGATCCAGAATTTCTAGCAGAATTGCGGGGAGAATGTCCGGCGATATTTACACTTCATAATCATTGTAGCTACTGTCCTAGTGGTACAAAATATTTAGCAAATCGTCAACAGAAATGCGATCGCAATATGGACTTTTTTGGCTGTACTTGGGGACATTTAGTAGATGGTTGTGGTAGTCGCAGACCGGAAAAAATATGGCAAGATTGGCAGAGTAGTTACGATTTTCTCAGCAATGCTAAAAAAATCAATATTCCTATAATTGCTAATAGTAATTATGTGCGGGAGCAAATTATTAATAATGGTTTATCACCTCATCGAGTAATTACACTTCACTGTGGTGTAAAACAACCTAAATATCCCACGACATCTTTAACTAAAGAAATTCATCAAAATCAGCGAATTTTGTTTGTTGGTCGCATTGTTCCCGATAAAGGAATTGAATGGTTACTCAAAGCTTTAGCAAAGACTAACCCCAATATTCATCTTGATATTGCTGGTGAAGGTTGGATTAGATCTAAGATGGAACAATTAGCTAAAAAAATAGGTTTGAATAGGCGTATTACCTGGCATGGTTGGTGCAATAAAGACAAATTAGAAACACTTTATCAACAGTGTTTAGCTGTAGTTTTTCCTAGTCTTTGGCCTGAACCCGCTGGTCTAGTAACTCTAGAAGCCTATGCCCATTATCGTCCTATAATTGCCAGTTCAATTGGTGGTATTCCCGAATATGTAAAAAATAGTAAAACAGGTATTTTAATTACACCTAATCATATTCAAAATCTCGCAGATGCTATCAATGAATTAGCAACAAACTATCACAAAAGCCGATTAATGGGTGAACAAGGTCAAGAGTGGTTTCAGCAAGAATTTTCTCTTGATCTTCACATTCAAAGATTAGAGAAAATCTACTCACAAACTATTACTGAATTTAAACATCCCTGATTTTTTTAAGAAGTTGGGGATATCAATTAAAAATCAAGGAATTGCAATCATGTTTATTAATTCTCAACTCACACAACCTCTAGTTAGTGTTATTATCCCTACCTATAATCGCCCAGAATACTTGAAACAAGCAATTAATAGTGCGGTTCAACAAATTTATCAAAATATTGAAATTATAGTTTGTGATAATTGTAGTTCAGAAAATCCTGAATTTTTAATAGAATCATTTAATGATTCACGGATCAAATTTCACCGACATCCAGAAAATATTGGGATGTTAGCTAATCAAATTTATGCTTTTAAAATGGCACAAGGTAAATATATTGCCAGTCTCCATGATGATGATATGTGGAATGAAGATTTTTTAGTCAAACTTGTGCCACATTTAGAAGCAAATCCTGATTTAATTCTCGCTTTTTGCGACCAATATATTATTGACGCTCAAGGTCAAATTAATTATTCTGGAACTGAGGAAAATTCCCGGGGATTTAAGCGAGATCAAATCACCCCAGGTATTCATGAAAATTTCTACAAAATTGGCCTAATTGATAAAAGTATATCTACCGCTGCGGCTGCTGTAATTCGTAATAGTTTAATTAATTGGGAGATGATTCCTCCAGAAGTTGGGGGAATGTGGGATTTATATTTAACATATCTTTGTTGTATATCTGGTCATGGAATTTACTATCATCCAGAAAGATTAACACGATATCGCGCTCATGAACAAACTGATACTATGCTCAGTGGTAAACGTAATGTTCAAGCAAAAATTCGTAAAGGTAAAAGTGAGCTATTTTGTTATCAAGTCTTTATGGAGGATGAACGTTTACAGGAATTTAATTCCCACTTTAGAAAAAAATGGTTAGCAGCTAATACAACTCTAGGAATTGGATTATTACGAGATCAAAAAATCCTAGATGCTCGCCATTATTTTTGGCAGACTTTAAATGAACAAAAATTTAATTTGCGAACTTTAGTCGCCCTAATTATCAGTTTTATTCCCCCCAATTTAACAAATAAAATCTTGAATGTTTAAGAGAGGTCATAAGTGAAACTTTGTATTGTTACCCACAAAATCAAAAAAGGTGATGGTCAAGGCCGAGTTAATTATGAAGTAGCTCAAGCAGCAATTCGTCGGGGTGATCAATTAACATTATTAGCCAGTGAAGTTGCCCCTGAATTATTAGAAAATAGTGCGGTTAATTGGATTTCTATCCCAGTGGAAGGTTATCCTAGCGAATTTATCCGCAATTTCATTTTTGCGAAAAAAAGTGCAGCTTGGTTGGATAAAAATCGAGGTAATCTGGATTTAATTAAAGTCAATGGTGCAATTACTATGAGTGCAGCAGATGTGAATGCTGTGCATTTTGTTCATAGTTCATGGTGGCGATCGCCTGTGCATATTTCTCGCAGTCGTAAAGATTTTTACGGTTTATATCAATGGCTATTTACCGCCGCTAATTCCTATTGGGAAAAACAAGCTTTTTCTCAAGCTAAAAGTATTATTGCTGTTTCCGAAAAAGTAGCGGAAGAATTGGTCAGTATTGGTGTACCTCGCCAAAAAATTCGGGTAATTGTTAATGGTGTAGACTTAGAGGAATTTACTCCTGGTGTTGCTTCTCGTAGCTTATTAGGTTTACCTGAAAATGTTAATTTGGCATTATTTGCTGGAGATATTCGCACACCCAGAAAAAATTTAGATACGGTATTAAAAGCTTTAAAAAAAGTTGCTGATTTACATTTAGCTGTAGTTGGTAATACGAAAGGAAGTCCGTTTTTAGAATTAGCAAATAATTTAGGGATCAGTGAACGAGTACATTTTTTGGGATATCGTCGAGATATTGCCCAAATTATGCAAGCGGCAGATTTTTTTGTATTTCCTTCCCGTTATGAAGCTTGCACCCTTGTACTATTAGAAGCATTGGCTTCTGGCTTACCTGTGATTACAGCCACCGCTACAGGAGGTGCAGAATTAGTCACAGCAGAGGCAGGAATTGTCTTGCCAGAAACGGATCACATTGATAGTTTAGCAGCTAGTTTATCTATATTAGCCAGCGATCGCTCACTACGTCAGCAAATGGCACAAGCTGCCCGCGCTCTAGCGGAAAAACATAGCTGGACAAATATGGCACAAAACTATCTCAATATATTTACGGAATTAACCAACCATGAGAAACACAGTTCTCATCCCCACCTATCGTCGTCCTCAAGACCTGTACCGCTGTCTGAAAGCCCTAGAACAGCAAACTAAACCAGTTGATCAGGCAATCGTCGTCATCAGGGATACAGACACACAAACCCAACAGTTTCTCACTCAACTGCACCACCATTTACCCCTAGAAACCGTTACTGTCAGTCAACCAGGGGTAGTAGCCGCCCTCAACGCTGGCCTTGTCAAAGTCAACGGTGACATCCTTTCTATTACCGACGATGACGCAGCCCCCCATCCTGATTGGTTAGTTAAAATTAATACTCATTTTTTGGCTGATCCTCAGATTGGTGGGGTTGGTGGCCGCGATTGGATTTATCAAGGTGGAAAATTAGAAAATGATCCCCAACCTGTCGTTGGTAAATTGCAATGGTTTGGGCGCGTTATAGGCAACCATCATTTAGGAATTGGCGCACCTCGTGAAGTTGATTTTCTCAAAGGTGTAAATATGAGCTTTCGCACCCCAGCTATTGGAAAATTGCGTTTTGATGAAAGAATGCGGGGAAATGGCGCACAAGTACATTTTGAAATGTCTTTAACATTAAATTTAAAGCGTGCCGGATGGAAAATAATTTATGATCCCAGTATTGCTGTAGATCACTATCCAGCCCAACGTTTTGATGAAGATCAACGCCAAAACTTCAACGACATTGCATTAATTAACCTAGTTCATAATGAAACCCTAATTTTATTAGAACATCTTTCTCCAATACGTCGCTTTGTGTTTTTATTGTGGTCAATTTTAGTAGGTACGAGGGAAAGTTTCGGAATTTGTCAATGGTTGAGACTATTTCCCCAAACTGGACAACTTGCTACTAAAAAATTGCAAGCATCCTTACAAGGAAGATGGTTAGGATATCAACATTATAGAATTGAATTGGCAAAATTTAACCCTGATAAACACCATTTTGGCTATTAATTAAAACTGCAAAAATCCAAATTTTTATTCATTACAATATCAATATCAAAGTGATTTCCAAACCAATACTTTTTAATAGTTTTTTACGACAAAACTTTTACCCTCAAGAAAGATCAGCACAAGCTTGGATAGCCATTATCAGCTTTGTTTTGATCATCGCATCTGATTATTTTATTAGTGCTGGTCTATTGCGTCTAATTTTTCCGGTAACAGCTTTACTTTTAGCTGTATTTTTATATTTGCGACATCCCATACTTTACATAGGTTTTACTTGGTGGATCTGGTTTATTTCACCTTTGTTAGCTCGTTTAGTTGACTATCGTGCTGGCTGGGACCCTACCCGTCAAATGCTCATAGCACCTTATTTAGTAGTATTTGTCACTATAGCCACCTTTTTAAAATATCTTCCTAGCGCAATTCGTCAAGGAGGTTTACCTTTTGTTTTGGGTTTTATTGGAGTATTCTATGCCTTTTTTATCGGTCTAGTTTACAATCAACCAATTCCAGTAATCCGGGGTTTTCTAGACTGGATGAGTCCGATTATTTTCGCTTTTCATTTATTTGTTAACTGGCGAGATTATCCCAGTTATAAACACAATATTCAGCGTGTATTTATCTGGTGTGTTTTAGTGGTAGGAGCTTACGGTATATATCAATTTGTCGTAGCACCGGAGTGGGATCGTTTTTGGCTAATAGAATCAAAACTTTTTACTAGTTCTGGAAATCCTGTTCCTTTTGGGATGCGTGTTTGGAGTACAGTGCATTCCGTCGGTCCATTTGGTGCTGTTATGCAGGCAGGGTTATTATTATTATTCACCAGTTCAGGTCCGTTAATTTTTCCCGCTTCAGCCGTAGGCTATTTATCGTTTTTGTTATCACAAGCTAGAACTAATTGGGGCGGTTGGTTGCTGGGGATAATTATGATTATGGGTTCAGTAAAAGCTAAAATTCAAATGCGATTAATTACAATCATTTTAGTAATGGCGATGTGTGTTCTCCCCTTGCTGACTATAGAACCAATTGCTAAAGTTGTAAATTCTCGATTAGAAACTTTTGTGAATCTGCAAGAAGATGGCAGTTTAAAAGATAGATCAGGAAGTTATGAAAGAAATCTGGGTCTAGCATTAACTAATAGTTTCGGTAATGGGTTAGGAAATATCTGGAAAGTCAACGAAAAAACCGGACAAATAGAAGTAGTTGTCATTGATAGTGGCATTTTAGATATGTTTTTTACCTTGGGTTGGTTGGGAGCTATTCCTTATATGGGCGGATTAATCTTAATGATTATTACTGTTAGCCAATATACGGAAGCGCGGTTTGATAGTTTTGTTAGTACTGCTCGCGCCATTGCTATTAGTTCTTGTTCACAACTGATTATTGGTAGTGGAATGTTGAGTGTTTCCGGGATGATTTTATGGGGATTTTTTGCCATGGCTATGGCGGCACATAAGTATTATCAAAATTCTCCCAGAGATTAAAAAAAGATGATTTCACTCAAAAAAATTTTGTGCATCCTTTGCGTTTATCTGTAGTTAAAAAATCAATTCAGGTGTAAATTATGAAAGTTATGATCATCATGCCATTAGCCGAACAAAGAGGCGGTGGTGAAATGATGTTTTGGGATTTAATGCAACAAGGACGTAATGCCAATGTAGAGTGGTTGGCAATATTTTTAGAAGACGGACCAATGGTAGAGCAGGTAAGAAACCTGGGTATTGATACGCGAGTTGTGATTAGTGGCCGTTTGCGTCAAATTCACCGATTTATGACTACTATTTTGCGGATAGCGGCGATCGCTCGTCAAGAAAGTGTAGATGCGATTGTTAACTGGATGTGGATTACCCATATTTCCGGTGGTTTAGCGGCAATGTTAGCCGGTTTACCAGCTATTTGGTATCAATTAGAAGTTCCTGATCGTCCAAATTGGTTAATGCGGTTAGCAAATTTTATACCAGCCCAAGCAATTGTTACACTCTCAAAAGATGGTCAAAAAGCACAAGGGCAGATTTGGCCTCACAGACCAACTCCCTTAGTTTATCCTGGTGTAGCCCTAGAGCGATTTGATCCGGCTATTTTGCCTTCTCCGGCAGAAGCGAGAAAAAAACTGGGTTTACCCTTAAATGTCCCTTTAATCGGCATTGTCGGACGCTTGCAACGCTGGAAAGGAATGCACGTACTAGTAGCAGCAATGCCCAAAGTATTAGCCAAATATCCTGATGCCCATTGTGTTGTAGTTGGCGGTAAACATGATCTAGAATCGGATTATGAGGGATTTTTAAATCAACAAATCACTGATCTAAAGTTAGGTGATAGAGTAATTATGGCTGGATTACAGCGCAATGTCCCGGAATGGGTGCAAGCAATGGATGTATTTGTTCATGCTTCTGATCAAGAACCCTTTGGAATTGTAATTATTGAGGCCATGGCATTAGGTAAACCTGTCATTGCTGGTAATGCTGGCGGTCCTACGGAAATTATCACTGACGGGGTAAATGGACTGTTAACAGCTTACGACGATGTAGAAGCCCTAACAGAAGCCATTCTTCGCTATCTTGACGACCAGGAATTTGCCCAATCTGCGGGAATAGCAGCACGACAACGCGCTCTTCAATTCTCTACACAGCGTTATGCTCAAAACTTTATTAATACTATAGGCTCTATCATGCCTAATGTTGTCACAGAAACTACAAAAAGACTCCCCCTGTAAGGGAGAAATATTTCCTTTGTGAACAATAAAATCCCTGGCTTCTGGTCAGGGTTCTGATTATTATTTAATATTGATGATTTACCAGTTAATAATTCTGGCGATTTTCATCACTCCAATCTCATTAGATTGTCTCATTAATTCCCGATATACAGCTAGTGTTTCTTCATTGACTCGCGCGGCATGAAATCTTTCTAGATTTTGTTGAGCGCGAAATTTCCAATTATTTAAAAGTTGGCGATCGCTCAGTAATTGTGTCAAAGTATTAGTTAAGGTGTCAATATCTTTAGGTGGGATTAAAATCCCAGCTTGACCATGATCTAAAGTTTCAGGAATCCCATCTACATTACTAGCTATAATTGCACAACCAGCTTCCCGTGCTTCGGTCAAAACTAAACCAAAAGATTCACAATGGGAAGCCAAAACAAAGATATCTGTAGCTAACATATAACGTTGTGGTTCTGGTTGGAATCCTTCAAAATGAATGCGATTATTTAAGGTTGTATTTTTCACCATAGCCTCAAATAAAGGACGATCTGGTCCATCTCCTACTAAATATAAATGTGCTTGGGGAAAATCTATGGCAATGATTTTAAATGCCTCAATTAACTCATAAATACCTTTACGGTTATACATTCCAGCGACAGTAGTTATAGATGGATATTCCATTGCTAGTGGTTGATAATCTTGAAGTTTTTTATGTCGAGGACTTCCTAAAGTACCGTTGCTAACCACTCGCAATTTTTGAGATGGAATACCACGTTTAATCATTGAATTAGCGACTGCGTTACTAACTGCAATTACCTGATCTGCTAATCCCATAAGTACAGCACTATGTTGAAATTCATTATGAACAGTAGAGACTAAATGATATTCTCGATTTTTTCTAAAAACTCCCGCTAAGATAACTCCTGTCATCATGTGAACATGAACAATATCTGGTTGAAAATCTTTAATTATTCGGCGATAATTCCAAAGAGATTTTATCAAATTTAATGGTGTCCGAGACTGATTTAGGTAAAAATGTTCAACACCATAATCTGCTAATAATTTTTCATATTCTCCACCAGCAGAAGCTACAGCAACATCTAAACCACTTTGTGCTTGTAAACAAGCTAAGTCCACGGCTACATTAACAATACCATTGCCGATTCTTTGCAGATGATTAGTAATATGTAAAATCCGCATTTAACTCTTCTCCACTGTAATTATTTACGGTTAATTTAATATGCACAGAAGTAACTGGTAGTAGAGTGCATCAGATATTAAATACTAAGATAAATACTAGGATTCAGATTTAAAAAATATTTCTTCTCTATTTAAAAATCTCTTAATAAATCCATAGGGTAACATCCCAATTTGGGAAGAATAAGCAGCAATAGCCATCTGTTTTTTTTCTTTTACTGATGTAATTGAAAAGCGATAAGCTGCGGCAATATCTTGTAATTTCAAAAGAATAAATAATGGCGATCTCCAGAATATCCAAATAGGATATTGGAATATTTCTGTGGTAATTTCAGCTTGGTTAATTGCCTCTTTTACTAAGCTATAAGTAGCTTCATGATCTCGATGACAATCTTTCCGGTGAGGTAGATAAACTTCTCCTGGTTGGTAAAGTTTTAGTAATTCAGAAATTTGATTAATGATCTGTTTTTTTACTTGTAAATTCAGAGTTGATAAACTGCCATCTTGGTAATTCAAAAAATGAATTTCTGAACTATTTACTCCCAAAATACTTAAAGCTTTTAAAGATTCTTGTTGACGAATATGGATAAGATTTTGAATATCTAAATTTACACCATGAGAACCTCTACCATCAGTTAAAAAGGCTATAGCTACTGGTATTTCCTGTTCTTTTTTCCGTGCAATCATACCTCCACAACCAAAGGTTTCATCATCTTGATGAGGAGCAAAAACCATTGCTGATTTTTCGGAAAATTTTAAAGGCTGACTTCCCCAATTTAAAATCCACCATGAAACTAAACTGCAATGAAGATATTGCATTTGATTTAGCAGTTTATTAGGCATAATTTTTTCTAAAGAGGTTAATAATTTATTTCTGCTCATAATTCTCAGTTTAATTCAAAATAACATTTAATATGTTTACAAATATTTATGAATACCATCGGTAATAAGTTTTTAGAAACAATTATTATTATGATAATTAACTTCTAGAAGACTTATTTATTTTTTGGATTAAATTATCATGAAAATATAAAGGCGATACACAATATTTACCCTGAATTTTATTTTCATGAAAAATATCATTTCTGCCCAATCACTTACGATATAGTTCATGATTGTATTGCTTTTTCCCAATTACCAATTACCCATTACACCAGATACAGCAGATTCCTTTGTTATGAAGTACATCATAGCCACCTCCCTGGCTTGCGGGGAGGGGGTTGGGGGTGGGGTGATCTTGTACCTCATAACATCGGTAAGTGCTGTA
>JBJUHT010000005.1:0-12060 GCA_046070105.1 Dolichospermum sp. | reverse complement strand
GTCAGTGGTTAGTTGTTGGTTGTCAGTGGTCAGCAAAAAATCTTCTCCTGTTGCCTTCATTAAGAGAATTTAATGATGAAGAGGGGACATAAACCTGATAGATTTAGCTATCAGCGAGTAAAAACTGGTAAAGATGAAAGTCCTGGTTATTGGTGGTGATGGGTATTGCGGTTGGGCAACCGCGCTTTACCTTTCTAATCGAGGTTATGAAGTTGGCATTTTAGATAGTTTGGTGCGACGACACTGGGATAATGAACTGGGTGTAGAAACCCTGACCCCAATCGCACCAATTCAAAAGCGTCTCCAGCGATGGCAAGATTTGACTAGTAAGTCTATTGATCTGTTTATCGGTGATATAACTAATTACGAGTTTTTGCATAAGGCCTTACATCAATTTCAGCCAACTGCGATAGTGCATTTTGGTGAACAGCGTTCAGCACCATTTTCCATGATTGACCGTGAACACGCTGTTCTCACCCAGGTCACTAACGTAGTGGGAACATTGAACTTGCTGTACATCATGCGGGAAGATTTCCCCGATTGCCATTTGGTGAAATTGGGAACCATGGGTGAATATGGAACTCCGAACATTGACATTGAAGAAGGATACATCACCATTGAACACAACGGCCGCAAGGATACTTTGCCCTATCCTAAGCAGCCCGGTTCAATGTATCACTTGAGTAAAGTCCATGATAGTCATAATATCCATTTTGCCTGTCGGATTTGGGGGTTAAGGGCTACAGACTTAAATCAAGGCATAGTTTACGGTGTCTTAACTGACGAAACAGGGATGGATGAACTGTTAATTAACCGCCTGGATTATGATGGTGTCTTTGGTACAGCACTGAACCGTTTCTGTATTCAAGCCAGTGTAGGACACCCCCTAACTGTGTACGGTAAAGGTGGACAGACTCGCGGCTTTTTGGATATTCGGGATACGGTGCGATGTATTGAAATAGCGATCGCTAATCCTGCTGAACCGGGAGAATTTCGTGTGTTTAATCAATTTACTGAACTATTTAGTGTCGGTGATTTGGCCATGATGGTCAAAAAAGCCGGTAACGCTATGGGTTTAGACGTAGATATTAACCACATAGATAACCCCAGAGTGGAAAAGGAAGAACACTATTTCAACGCCAAAAACACCAAACTCTTGGATTTGGGTTTACAACCTCACCTCCTCTCGGATTCTCTACTTGATTCTCTATTAAACTTTGCCGTCAAGTATCAGAACCGAGTTGATCACAAACAAATTCTTCCCAAGGTTTCTTGGCATCGAAAATAGGTGACAGGTGACAGGTGACAGGTGACAGGTGACAGGGAGAGAAGTTTCTATGGTTCTTTCTCCTGAAATCCTGACTCCTGAAATCCTGACCCCTGAAATCCTGACTCCTGACTTCTGACTCCTGATTTCTGGTTTTTTATGCGAATTGCCCTATTTACAGAAACCTTTTTACCGAAAGTTGACGGCATTGTGACACGCCTCCGTCATACCGTTGACCATTTACAACGCACTGGTAATCAAGTTTTGGTATTTGCCCCTGATGGTGGCATCACTGAACATAAAGGTGCGAAGGTTTACGGAGTTAGTGGTTTTCCTTTACCTCTCTATCCAGAGTTAAAAATGGCACTCCCTCGCCCGGCTATTGGTCACGCTTTAGAAGAATTTAAACCAGATATTATTCACGTTGTTAATCCCGCAGTTCTAGGATTATCAGGGATTTTTTACAGCAAAATTCTCAAAATTCCTTTGGTGGCTTCTTATCATACGCACTTACCACAATATCTGCAACATTACGGTTTAGGAATGTTGGAAGGATTACTATGGGAGTTGTTAAAGCTCGGTCATAATCAGGCTGCTTTAAATTTGTGTACTTCCACGGCTATGATGACGGAACTTAGCGAACATGGAATTGAAAGGGTAGATTTGTGGCAACGGGGGGTGGATACTGAGTTATTTTCTCCTGATTTAGCTAGTCACAAAATGCGATCGCATCTTTCCCAAAATCATCCAGATAGCCCCTTATTATTGTATGTTGGTCGTCTTTCCGCAGAAAAGGAAATTGAACGCATTAAACCAATTCTAGCAGCTATTCCCGATGCTAGATTAGCATTAGTGGGAGATGGTCCCCACCGCCCAGCTTTAGAAAAACACTTTGCTGGCACAAATACTTATTTTGTCGGCTATCTGATGGGTAAAGAATTAGGCTCTGCTTTTGCCAGCGCTGATGCTTTTATTTTCCCTTCCCGTACAGAAACACTGGGGTTAGTCTTACTAGAAGCCATGGCCTCCGGTTGTCCAGTGGTAGCAGCCCGTTCTGGAGGTGTACCCGATATTGTCACAGATGGTGTCAATGGATATCTTTTTGATCCCCAAGCTGATATTCAAGAAGCGATTAATGCTACTGTAAATTTGTTAAAACAACGACAGGAAATAAATATTATCCGTAAAAATGCCCGTGCAGAAGCTGAAAAATGGGGCTGGTCATCTGCTACACAACAACTTCAAGATTATTATCAAAAAATAGTCTTCAATCATGAAAAATTTAATTCTTAATTACCGATCTCCATGACCTACAACAGAAACCCCAGGGACTCTACCACCCTGCGGTATCTGTTGATTAACTTTCTTCAGAACTGTTATTTTCGGAGGGTTGTTCACCTATTTTCAGCTGTTTCTTCGATTGCTTTAACTGCTTCCAAAGTAACTTTATCTGCTTATAAGCGTCCTCTGGTGTCACTTTTCCACCTGTTTCTAGGTTACAGACATAGCTCACTCTTTGGGCAAATTCCTGTAAATTAGCGTTGAATACTAAGTTCTCCGGTTTTACACGACCATAGTAGCGACTACGGGGATAGAGAAAATCATCTTTACTCACTATTTTTTTCTCCATTTACTCAACTGCTCTATAAAATGTACAAAACTATACTGCTAACAGCCCTCTTGACATCAGATTATAGGTAAATGGAAAAAAATGTAATAGGATACTTACCTCGCGCTCTTTGGCTACATCTCATGCCCTGATATATATTGATAAGTTGGGTAGTTGAGGGGTTTTTGCTATTCATCTGATAGTACAGGGTTTTATTAATTAAAGGTGAATTGTAGCAATTGATCATTTTTGATTATCCCCTCATTTATTAACAACAGATGATATAAACTTCTGTAAGTTATGATTATTTTCCTGAAAATAGATTAATATATCCTACAATATTTTGCAAATCAAATTTTGGCGGCAGTTTCAGACTGATGAAAAACACATTGAGATTAGATACATGATTACGGATACTTATGGCAGAAATTAAGTAATTAATAGTATCTTAAATATAAGGTGGACTAGTAATTTATACATATTTTCTAAGATTAATCAAGGGACAGGAAACAAATAAGAGTAATAGTTTTACATAATTATTCTCAAATAGATCGAGGGCAGTTAGAATATAAAATACAACTTTATGGTAGCAGGTTAGTAGTTGTGGATAAATAACAATAGCCTTTCCCAGTCTCATGAGGTACACCCTAATTTATTTACTGTTCCCTGTTCTCTATTCCCTGTTCCCTAAACTAAAAAACTCTGTACCTATATCTTAGCAGTAAGACTTGCTGGTGATTGTGCGGTTTTGAGTGTAACGGAGATTTAAACGCTGCAATCAACTTAGAACAAAGGGCGGTTATACTAACCGTGTTAATTTGTGTACATAATGCTGACACTTCTAGAATAGGAAAAAAAGGGGAACTTTTGTTAGGATTAGCTTTTTTGGTTCGGAATTATGAGTTGGTGAAATATGCTGAAAAGTTCTGTTTACCAATGAGTAATAACTAAAGATACAATGGTGAAGTTGATTTCATCAAAGTCGTCCACTCACAAAGACAGTTTTTGATAACTTATTATGTCTGTTAATTCTAAACTCTACGAAGGCAAGGCTAAAATTCTCTACGCTACAGAAGATCCAGAAATTTTGTTAGCTGATTTTAAAGATGATGCTACAGCTTTTAATGCTCAAAAACGCGGCAGCATTGAGAATAAGGGGATGATCAACTGTAGTATTTCTAGCCAAATATTTCAACAATTGGGCAACAGAGGTATTAAAACTCATTTTATTGATAGTCCCGCTCCCAATTTAATGCGAGTAAAAGCAGTCAAAATCATTCCTGTGGAGGTAGTAGTCAGGAACATTGCGGCTGGTAGTTTGTGTAAGCAAACTGGGTTAATGCCAGGTACAATTTTATCAAAGCCCTTAGTGGAGTTCTATTATAAAAATGATTATTTAGGTGATCCTTTATTAACGCGCGATCGCCTATTGCTTTTAGAATTAGCGACACCGGAACAAGTTGATCAAATTACCCATCTAGCATTAGAAATCAACAAATTTCTGCGATATTTCTGGGAAAAATGTCAAATTACCCTAGTAGACTTTAAACTTGAATTTGGTGTAGACAGCAAACAGCAAATACTGTTAGCTGATGAAATTAGTCCTGATACCTGTCGTTTATGGGACATGATTGAAACCGATCCTGAGAACCGAATTATGGATAAAGATCGTTTTCGTCGTGACTTAGGAAATATAGAGAGTGCTTACCAGCAGGTTTTAGAGAGAGTATTAAAAGTAGTATAAACTACTGGTACAGGGTAAATAACCTTTAACGATTAATGGTGTGTGGTAGTAGAAGGAAAAATGATGAAAACAAGTTTAACGCGGGGATTAATGGCCGTGGTGGCCATAACAGTTCCCATGGTTGGTTCTTCCGTCAAGGCAAATGCTCAAGCTGTGATGCTACAGACAACAACAGCAGACACAAACCAATTAGACAAGCACAATCCTGGTAAAATTGATAGAAACGAAGCTAGGGGCAATCCCTCCGTGGTAAACCCAGGGATTATAGGAAAACAATCTCACCAAGATACCGTTGTAATTGTGCCAAAAGCTACAATAACTCCGTTCACGGCACAAGTTCCACAACCAAAAGCAACCCCACCCTCCGAGACTGAATCTAATCAAGAAAATCAGAATCTACCGACAACACCACAGACATCACCCCCTAACCCAGAAACAACGGAAGCGCGAGTGTTGGTTTCAGAAGTGGTTGTGAAAACTCAGACGAAAACCATCACACCGGAATTAGAAGCGGAAATTTACAAAGTCATTCGTACCCAAGCAGGACAAACAGCAACCCGTTCTCAACTCCAAGAAGATATTAATGCGATTGCCAGAATTGGGCTTTTCTCCAACGTGCAAGCGCTACCAGAAGATACTCCTTTGGGTGTGCGGTTGAGTTTTATTGTTACCCCTAATCCTATTCTCAGTCAAGTAGAATTAGAAGCAAATCCTGGAACCGGTGTAGCTTCCGTACTTCCGGCGGAAACTGTACAAGAAATATTTAGTAGTCAATATGGCAAAATTCTCAACCTGCGGGAATTACAAGAGGGAATCAAACAATTAACCAAACGTTATCAAGACCAAGGTTATGTATTAGCCAACTTAATTGGAGTACCGAAAATCTCAGAAAAAGGAGTTGTCACCCTACAGATAGCAGAAGGGGTAGTGGAAAACGTGAAAGTTAAATTCCGCGATAAAGAAGGACAAGAGGTCAACGAGAAGGGAGAACCAATTCGGGGACGGACAAAAGATTATATAATCACCAGGGAAGTAGAGTTAAAACCTGGGCAGGTATTTAACCGTAATATTGTTCAAAGAGACTTACAAAGGGTTTTTGGGTTAGCGTTGTTTGAAGATGTCAATGTTTCCCTTGATCCTGGAACTGATCCCAGTAAAGTTAATGTAGTAATAAATGTAGCAGAACGCAGTAGCGGCTCTATTGCCGCCGGGGCAGGGATTAGTTCCGCCAGTGGTTTGTTTGGAACTATCAGCTATCAGCAGCAAAACCTGGGGGGAAGAAACCAAAAATTGGGAACAGAGATACAGTTAGGGGAACGGGAATTACTATTTGACCTGCGATTTACTGATCCTTGGATTGCGGGTGATCCTTATCGCACTTCTTATACAACTAATATTTTCCGTCGTCGTTCTATTTCCTTGATTTTTGAAGGTAAAGATAAAAACATAGAAACCTTCGACCCCAATAATATTACGAATACAGATGCCCAGGTTAGCCCTCGGATTACTCGGTTGGGTGGTGGTATCACATTTACCCGGCCATTGACGACCAATCCCTACAAAAATGCAGCCTGGGTGGCTTCTGCTGGACTACAATATCAAAGGGTTTCTGGTCGTGATGCTGATGGTAATCTGAGGACAGAAGGGGCGCTATTTAATGGTAGCAATATTAGTGCTAAAATTCCTTTAACTGTTTCCCCCTCAGGAGAAGACGATTTATTTTTACTCAAGTTGGGAGCGCAAAGGGATCTCCGTAATAATCCGACCCAACCCACAAAAGGTTCTTACCTCAGCTTTGGACTTGATCAATCTGTACCTGTAGGTTCAGGTAGTATCTTTATGACTAGGTTACGCGGTAACTATAGTCATTATTTACCGATTAAATTGATTGGCTTTAGTAAAAAACCAGAAACTTTAGCCTTTAACGCCCAAGGAGGGACGATTTTAGGAGATTTACCCCCTTATGAAGCTTTTACTCTCGGTGGTAGTAACTCAGTGCGGGGTTATGGTGAAGGTAGATTAGGATCTGGTAGCAGTTATATCCAAGCTGCGGCTGAGTATCGCTTTCCTGTTTTCTCTGTTGTCAGTGGCGCAGTATTTTTTGATTATGGTAGTGACCTGGGAACTAGTACCAAAGCTGCACAATTGTTAAATAAAAGTGGTGACGGTTATGGCTATGGTTTAGGTTTGCGGATACAATCTCCACTAGGACCTATTCGCATAGATTACGGCATCACTGATAATAATGAAAGTCGGATTAATTTTGGTATTGGGGAAAGATTTTAAAAGGACCCTTTATGGAAATAAGGAGTAATTCGTAAATTACTCTTAGTCAATAATCAGGACAATGTTATCAGGGTTTCTACTCAAAAATATGGGCAATATTAGTTATAAAAACGCAGATTGTGACACTATACAGCAACATACCTTAGCTGGGGAAATTACTCAGACTGGTGTGGGGCTGCATAGTGGTGTTAAAACTCAAGTCCGAATATTACCAGCGCCAGCGGGAAGTGGTCGCTTTTTTGTCCGAGTAGATTTACCTGACTCACCAATTATCCCCGCCCAAATCGCGGCTGTGAGTCAAACTGTGCTGTCTACTCAATTGGGTACAAATCAAGTCTATGTTCGCACTGTAGAGCATTTATTGGCGGCTTTGGCGGCTATGGGGGTTAATAATGTCAAAATTGAAATTGATGGACCGGAAATACCCCTTCTAGACGGTTCGGCTGAAATTTGGTGTCAGCAAATTGCACAAGTCGGTTTAGTTAACCAAAAAGTAGTGAAAATAACTACGCCTTTAATTATTACTGAACCTATTTGGATTTATGAGGGTGATGCTTTTGTTTGCGCTTTACCCGCTCCAGAAACTCGTTTTAGCTATGGTATAGATTTTAATTTGCCAGCGATTAGTAATCAATGGCACAGTTTTTTAATGAGTACAGATTTAGAAAAGTCTTCTGCTGACTTCGTTTCGGAAATTGCACCGGCGCGGACTTTTGGGTTACAGCATCAAATCGAACATTTACAAAAATCGGGATTAATTAAGGGTGGGAGTTTAGATAATGCTCTAGTTTGCGGTCCCCAAGGTTGGTTAAATCCACCATTACGATTTGCAAATGAACCAGTTCGTCATAAGATATTGGATTTAGTGGGAGATTTGAGTTTACTGGGAAATTTCCCCATAGCTCATTTTCTGGCTTACAAGGCTAGTCATAATTTACACATTCAACTAGCCAACAGGATTTTAGAATTGCTCTAAAATTCGCCGATTTACTTATTTTTGTGTCTAATAACTTACATCAAGTACCGCTAATGTCCACTATTACTGAATCTAATTCTCCGTCAAACAACCCACAGACTATTAAAACTACCTTTAGTATTGAGGAAATTCAGGAATTATTACCCCATCGTTATCCATTTTTACTGGTAGATCGGATTATTGACTATGTTCCAGGAAAAAAAGCCGTGGGTATTAAAAATGTTAGCTTTAATGAACCCCAATTTCAAGGGCATTTTCCGGGGCGATCGCTGATGCCCGGTGTGCTAATTATTGAGGCAATGGCACAGGTGGGAGGTGTGGTAATGACACAAATGCCAGATTCACAAGGAGGACTATTCGTATTTGCCGGTATTGATAAAGTTCGTTTTCGTCGTCAAGTTGTTCCCGGAGATCAATTAATTATGACAGTGGAATTGTTGTGGGTAAAACAGCGTCGTTTTGGAAAAATGCAAGGAAAAGCGGAAGTTAATGGACAATTAGCCGCTGAAGGGGAATTGATGTTTTCTTTGATTGGTTAGTCATTAATTGCAATTAAAGAAGTCTCAACGGCTAATGTTTAGATACCTTGCAGTTTCGAGAAAACTGGAATAAATTAAACACTAATATATCGCTAATTCTCAATTTTCGCCCTCACACATAACTTACTTGACCCGACAAGTTTCCCTGTGGAAACACTTAATACAAAAAGCACTTATTTTGGGAGATTGATCTTTGAAAACACTTATTCATCCAACTGCTGTCATCCATACTAACGCAAAACTCCACCCAACAGTGCAAGTCGGTGCTTATGCTGTGATAGGAGAGAATGTGAGAGTTGGTGCAGATACCGTAATTGGTTCTCACGTTGTCCTAGAGGGACTTTGTGAAATTGGTACGGGAAATCAGATTTTTCCCGGCGCTGTTATCGGTATGCAGCCTCAAGACCTTAAATATGTGGGAGAACCGACCTGGGTTAAAATTGGTAACAATAATTCTATCCGTGAATATGTAACGATTAACCGCGCTACTGGACATGGAGAAGCAACGGTTATCGGTAATGGCAATTTATTAATGGCTTATGTTCATGTAGGTCATAATTGTGTGATTTCGGACTCTGTTATTATTGCTAATTCTGTAGCATTGGCAGGTCATGTACATATTGAATCACGAGCTAGGTTGAGCGGTGTTCTGGGTGTGCATCAATTTGTCCATATTGGGGGAATGTCAATGATAGGCGGTATGGCACGCATTGATAGGGATGTACCCCCTTATATGTTAGTTGAAGGAAATCCCGCAAGAGTCCGATCACTGAATATAGTAGGATTAAAACGTTCAGGGATGGCTGTTAGCGATTTTAAACTAATTAAAAAAGCTTTCCGTCTGCTTTATCATTCTGATTTGCTGTTTAAAGATGCTTTACAAGAGTTGGAAAATTTGGGAGATACGGAAGAATTAAAACATCTGCGCCGTTTTTTGCTACTTTCTCAAATGCCGGGAAGACGCGGTTTAATTCCCGGAAAAGGCAAAAAAACAGTCATTGATGAATAATGAATAGAAAATCAAATTTAGGGCGGGATTTTTCCGTCCTCAAAATTTACTAGTGACTCTATTTTGGTGGGAAGAATAAAGTTTTAAAAAACCACGAAGACGCAAAGGACACGAAGGAAGAAAAGAAGAGTCAGGAAAACAGAAAAGGAAGTAGAAATCTAAAATCTAAAATCTAAAATGCGAATATTTATTAGCACTGGTGAAGTTTCTGGAGATTTACAGGGTTCGCTATTAATTGCAGCACTTCAACGTCAAGCTGTAGCTGCGGGTTTGACCCTAGAAATTGTGGCTTTGGGTGGGGAGAAAATGGCGCAAGCTGGGGCGAAAATTTTGGGCGATACTAGCGGTATTGGTTCAATGGGTTTGATTGAATCTCTGCCTTATGTTATTCCTACATTAAGAGTACAACGGAGTGCGATCGCTTATTTAAAAGAAAATCCCCCTGATTTGGTGGTACTAATTGATTATATGGGTCCTAATTTGGGAATTGGGACTTACATGAAGGAAAATTTACCTGATATTCCTGTCGCTTATTATATCGCTCCTCAAGAGTGGGTATGGTCAATGAGTTTTCAAAATACCAACCGCATTGTTGGTTTTACAGATAAACTATTAGCAATTTTCCCAGAAGAAGCGCGATATTATCAACAAAATGGCGCAAATGTTTGTTGGGTAGGACATCCTTTAATTGATAGAATGGCAAATGCACCCAGTCGAGAAATTGCTAGAGATAAATTAGGAATTAAAGACCAAGAAATCACCATTGCTTTATTACCAGCTTCTCGTGATCAAGAATTAAAATATCTGTTACCAGTTATTTTTGCAGCGGCTAAAAATATTCAATCTCATCTACCAAATGTACATTTTTGGATTCCTCTATCTTTGGAAACATTTAGAAATAAAATTACAGCAGCAATTAAAGATTACGGTTTGAAAGCTACGGTAGTATTAGGTCAACAAAGAGAGGTTTTTGCAGCGGCCGATTTTGCAATTACTAAATCGGGAACTGTGAATTTAGAATTAGCATTATTAAATGTTCCCCAAGTTGTAGTATATCGTCTAAACCCCCTCACAGCTTGGATTGCACGTCATATTCTTAAAGGTTCAATTCCCTTTGCTTCTCCAGTCAATTTAGTTGTCATGCGCGAAATTGTCACAGAATTTTTACAGGAAAAAGCCACAACAGAGAATATTACTCAAGCTGCTATGGAATTATTATTAAATTCTCAAAAAAGACAAAAAACTTTGACAGATTATCAAGAAATGCGCTATTCTTTGGGAGAATTAGGAGTGTGCGATCGCACTGCAAAGGAAATATTAGCAATGAAAAAGTAGATAATAGTTAAAATGGCCAAAAAACGACCAATTGCAGTTGATTTATTTGCGGCTGCTGGGGGAATGACTTTAGGCTTTGAACAAGCTGGTTTTGATGTCCTTGCTTCTGTGGAAATAGACCCAATTCATTGTGCAATTCATCAATTTAATTTTCCCTTTTGGACTGTATTATGTAAAAGTGTGGAAGAAACAACAGGGGAGGAAATTAGGAATAGTTCTCAAATTGCTAATCAAGAAATTGATGTAGTATTTGGTGGTCCACCCTGTCAAGGTTTTTCATTAATCGGAAAACGTTCTTTTGATGATCCCCGAAACTCTTTAGTTTTCCATTTTATTAGGTTGGTTAGAGAATTACAACCTAAGTTTTTTGTATTAGAAAATGTCAAAGGAATGACAGTCGGGAAACACAAAGAATTTATTGCAGAAATCATTAGTCAGTTTTCCGAAAGTGGTTATCAAGTTAATGCAAATTATCAAGTTTTAAATGCAGCTAATTATGGAGTACCACAAAATCGAGAAAGGTTATTTTTACTCGGTTCACGTCAAAATATAGAAGTTCCAAAATATCCAGAAAAAATTACATTCCCTGATCAAAAATCTCCGACAGTTTGGGACGCATTACAAGATTTACCAGTCATAGAAAACTATCCAGAACTAGATAAACAAGATTGGATAATTACTGAATTTAGTAACCCTAGTAATTATGCTAAAAAACTGCGTAATCTGGAAATTGTCAAAAATAACTATTCCTATCAACGTCAGTATGATCATAATTTACTCACATCAAGTTTAAGAAGTAAACACTCACCCGAATCTATGGAAAGATTTGCCTCTACACCTCATGGTAAAATCGAATCAATCAGTCGTTTTCATAAACTTGATCCTCATGGTTTATGTAATACTTTAAGAGCGGGAACACCTAGTAATAAAGGTGCATTTACTTCTCCTCGTCCCATACATCCTTTTATTCCCAGATGTATTACTGTCAGAGAAGCTGCGCGTTTACATTCTTATCCTGATTGGTTTAGATTTCATCCCACAAAATGGCATGGTTTTCGACAAATCGGTAATTCTGTTCCCCCACTTTTAGCGCAAGCAGTCGCAGAGGAAATTATTCAAGTTTTAGATATCAAATCTTCTCAACCTCAAGGTATTAAAGAGTTAGGAGATATTAGTTTATTAACATTTGATATGTCAGCAGCAGCGAAATATTTTGGAGTAAACCCTCATATTATAGAACCGAGAACTAGGAAAAATAGATAATAACTACAGCACTTACCGATGTTATGAGGTAC
>JBJUHT010000004.1:0-37388 GCA_046070105.1 Dolichospermum sp. | reverse complement strand
CCAATCTGGTAGCAGCGACTCTTGGAGGTACATAATTTACTGTCATCTGATAGAACTAAGTTTGTTGCTTGTCCTATCATACCACGAATGTCTGGCTATGTCTAGTATGTCATGGTAAATTACGTCCTATCTCTAACTCTTGCCTATTACCTATTCCCTCTTGCCTATTATTTATATTTACCATAAATTTTCCATAAAAGCTTGTGAAGGGAAGAATTTTGTAGTACCAATGTTCTATGAGCATTTATTATTTACTTCCCGAAATTATGGAACGTCTCACAGAACCGCAAAAAGAACTATACGAATGGTTGGTAGAATATATCAAGTTGAATCAACATTCTCCCTCCATTCGCCAAATGATGCAAGGGATGAATTTGAAATCTCCCGCACCAGTGCAAAGTCGTTTAGAACATTTACGCAATAAGGGTTATATTGGTTGGGACGAAGGTAGGGCCAGAACTCTGCGGATACTTAATCCTGTGAAACAAGGTGTACCAATTTTAGGAACTATTGCCGCAGGTGGTTTGATAGAACCCTTCACAGACGCGGTAGAAATTATGGATTTAGCTAATTTATCATTACCTCCTAAAAGCTATGCTTTACGGGTCGCTGGGGATAGTATGATTGAAGATTTGATAGCAGATGGTGATGTAGTATTTTTGCGCCCGGTAGCTGAACCGAATCAATTAAAAAATGGGACTATTGTGGCTGCAAGGGTGGAAGGACACGGAACAACCTTAAAACGTTTTTATCGTCATGATGATCTTGTCACTCTTAAACCCGCAAATCCTAATTACAATCCCATAGAAGTTCCCGCAGTGCAAGTGGAAGTACAAGGTTCTTTGGTGGGTATTTGGCGTAATTATAACTAAAGGATGTCAGTGGTCAGTGGTCAGTGGTCAGTGGTCAGTGGTCAGTGGTCAGTGGTCTGTGGTCTGTGGTCAGTGGTCAGTGGTCAGTGGTTTGTTGTCAGTGGTCAGTTGTCAGTGGTCAGTGGTCTGTTGTCAGTGGTCAATTCCATTATCCATTACCCATTACCAATTACCAATTACCCATTACCCATTACCCATTACCCATTACCCATTACCCATTACCCATTACCAATTACCCATTACCCATTACCCATTACCCATTACCCATTACCCATTACCCATTACCAATTACCAATTACCCATTACCCATTACCCATTACCCATTACCCATTACCAATTCCCTGAATTAAAAATTATTTACCGCTGAGTTGAGTCCGGGCATTAACAATAGCCTCTCTAACTTGAACAAAACCTGTGCCACCATAGCTATTGCGGGCTGCAACTACTTGACGAGGGGCTATGGCTTCATAAATATCCGCTGCAAAGGCAGGATGAATTTGTTGCCATTCTTCTAAGTGCAAATCTTTAAGTAGTTTACCGGCAGCAATACTGGTTTTCACGACTTTACCAACAATATTATAAGCTTCTCGGAAGGGTACACCACGGGCTGCGAGATAATCTGCTACATCTGTAGCATTAGCAAAGTCCTCTGTCACCGCTGTTGCTAATCGCTGATGACGAAATTCTAAACCTTCTTGCAGTAAAATTGTCATTGCCTCTAAACAGGCTTTAACTGTGTTCACGCTGTCAAAGATACCTTCTTTGTCCTCCTGTAGGTCTTTATTATAAGCCAGTGGTAAACCCTTCATAATCACTAACATGGCTTGCAAATGACCAAATACCCGCCCCGTTTTCCCTCTGACTAATTCTGGTACGTCGGGGTTTTTCTTTTGGGGCATAATGCTAGAACCTGTAGCACAGCTATCTTTAAGGGTGACAAAACGAAATTCTTCTGAAGCCCACAAAATCACTTCCTCAGAAAGACGGCTGAGGTGAACCATGATTATACTAGCAGCACAGAGAAATTCTATGGCAAAATCCCGATCGCTCACGCCATCCAAGCTGTTAGCATAAACCTGATCAAAATGCAATAACTTCGCTGTATAGTGGCGGTCAATAGGAAAAGTTGTTCCCGCTAAAGCACCACAACCCAAAGGGGAAATATTTACTCGGCTATAAACGTCTGCTAACCGTTCCCAGTCCCGTTGTGCCATTTGAAAGTATGCTAATAAATGATGTGCTAAACTCACTGGTTGGGCCCTTTGCAGGTGGGTGTAACCAGGAATCAGCGTTTCTACATTCTTTTCGGCGATATCAAGTAGAACCTCTTGAAACTCCCGCAGTTGCTGGCGAATTTTCCGAATTTGATCACGAAGATATAATCTAGTGTCAGTACCTACTTGATCATTGCGAGAACGGGCTGTGTGTAGTTTTTTACCAACATTTCCGACAATTTCCGTTAGTCGCTTTTCTACAGCAAAATGCACGTCTTCAGAGTCAATACCGGGTTGAAATTTTCCCTGGTGGTATTCTTGACGAATTTGTTCTAAACCGGTAAATAGTATTTCCCCTTCTTCATGGGAAATTATGCCAGTGTGAGCTAACATTTTAGCATGGGCTTGAGAACCAGTAATGTCATATTTGATCAGTTCAATATCAAAACCTATACTGGCATTAAAGCGAGCAATGGCTGGATGTAGCGCGGACTCAAACCGCTGACTCCAAGTTGGTTCTTTGGTCATAAAATAGAGCAAAAATGTGCTAATAAATACTAAAAAGTTACCAAATTAATCATGGATTTTGGTGTTGGTAGCTACCTTGACACAGAGAAGACATTTTCATGGGTTTCAAACCCCTATTTTTTCTGGCATTTGGTAAGAAATTATACCTCAAAAATTGTGGAAATTTTTCCTCAAAATCAACTCAAAATCTCAAATATATTTAGCCGAAACTAGTTAAACTTTTGAACAGATAACCAACAACTACACCAATAGACAGCGCCCAAATTTGCCCACTTGTGATAAAGTAATTCCAGATAAGTCGTATTTGCTCCAAAGGGTTTGGGTCTTTAATATGACTGTAATCAGCCAGAAAAGTGATATGTTGGTGTAGATTGCCTAAAAATGGCAATAGTAAATCGTTCAGGTTTTCCATTTCTATTAAATACTAAAAGTAGCCAGGGCAGTAGAAAATACTGTAATTATATTCTATTTTACTTTCTTATCTGACTACGTTTCTGGTGTCAAGCGTAATTTTTCTGAAGTTCTTAAAATTTGTCCCGCTAAAACCGCTGCACCAAAGCCATTATCTATATTTACCACACCTATACCAGCAGCGCAAGAATTGAGCATTGTTAATAAAGGTGCTAAACCGGAAAAACTCGCACCATAACCAATACTAGTAGGAACGGCAATTACTGGACAATCTGTCAAACCAGCTACTACACTAGGTAAAGCCCCTTCCATACCTGCTACGACAATTAATACTGACGCTGATTCTAATAGGTGGAGGTTACTTAGTAAACGATGTATTCCTGCTACACCTACATCCCAAAGACGCTGGACAGAGAAACCAGAAAGTTCAGCAGTGACAGCGGCCTCTTCAGCAACAGCTAAATCAGCAGTACCGGCAGAAAGAATAGCAATTTTACCAGGAAATTTGACCTCAATTACTGAGGGAGCAATGGCACAGATTCGGGCTTTTTCATAATATTTTATACCTCTAACTTGTTTTTGAATTGCGGAATATACTTGAGTATTTATACGAGTAGCCATGACTACAGAAGTACGATGTCGCATAACCTCCATAATTTCAGCAATTTGTTCTGGTGTTTTACCAGGTCCCCAAATTACTTCCGGGAAACCGGTTCTTAATTGACGGTGATGGTCTATTTTAGCAAATTCACCTACAGATTGATAGGCTAAATCTTTGAGGGAGTCGAAGGCTAATTCTGGAGTTATTTTACCATTAGCGACAGCTTCTAAAAGCGATCGCAAATTTTCCGGTTGAGTCATGGGATTTTAGATTTTGGATTTGAGATTTTGGAGTTCCCTTATGCAGTTATTTTGTCACTTTAATTTCATGAATATTCCAAAAAGCACCACCAAGAGCGGAAAATTGAATACCTTGAAATCTGTTCCGAATTGCTGATAGAGAATAGGAATTAACTAAGTAAATGAAAGGTAAATATTCCTGAGTTAATTGTTGACTTTCCCCATAAATTTGTTTAACTTTCTCTTCATCAAATTCCTGCGCTCCTTGAATATAAAGATCATTAATTTTGATTTCCCAAGGTGTAACTTCTCTCCCTTCAATTGGTTTTTGTCCTGCTTGAGGTTTTTGATTAAACATATGTAAACCGCCTTCAGGAGACCAGACATTTGCACCATCATTTGGTTCTAAACCTCCTGTTAAACCTATTAAACAAGTATCCCAATCTAAAGTATTAGAAAGTTTGTCTATAAAGGCATTCCAAGCCAGAGGTGTAAAATCTACTTGAATACCGATTTTACTCAAGTCTTGTTTAATTTGTGAACCCATAGATTCCCGAATTTTATTCCCAGAATTTGTTAATAATGTAAATCTCACTTCATTACCTTGGGCATCTATTAAAAGATTTTTGTCATTATATTTAAAGCCGGCTTTCAGTAGTAATTGTTTAGCTTTATCAGGATTATATTTGTAAACCTTCAAGCCTTTTTCTGGTGGTAGAAAATAAGGACTTTGGACAGAAATAGGAGAATCTTGAGGTGTTCCTAAACCACGAAAAACATTATTTAACATGGTTTGTCTATCAATTGCATAGGCTACAGCTTGACGGAATTGGACATTATTAAACCATTGAGATTTCATAGGATCAACTAAGGGTTTACCATCTCTTTTTCCTTTGTTCAAATTAAAAGAAATAAAAGAGGTGCTAGAACTAGGACCGCCATTATATATTTTAAAATTACCTTGTTTTTCTTGAACTTTTAACAGAGAAAAATAATCAGGAGAAATACCAATAGCATCTAAATCTCCAGAGCGAAATTGAAGTAAAGATGTATCGGTTGATTCGACAATTTGCCAAATTATTCTTTCAATATAAGGTTGGGATTTACCTTGAGCATCTTTCCGCCAATAATAGGGATTACGCCGGAAAATTACCCGTTGACTCGTATCATATCTTTCTAGTTTATAGGGACCATTAACAATTAATTCCTCTGGAGGAGTATCAACACCCCATTTACTTAAAAACTCTAGTTTACCATCTTTATTTTTGGTTTTGACTGATTTTTCTAAAATATGTGCAGGTAAAATAGGCGCTCCTGTACTCAATAAAAAAGGTCTAAATGGTTCAGGTACACTAAATTCTACTCTTCTATTATCTATTTTTTTAACTGTTGGTAATTTGCGATCTTTCCCCACTCTTAAAACATCTCTAGTGTCTGTGGGTATGTCTTGATTTAGATAAATATCATTGTAGGTAAAGACAACATCATCAACTGTTAATGGTTCTCCGTCTGACCATTTTAAACCTTCGCGCATGGTAAAGGTTATTTTGGTTTTATCTGGTGATATTTCCCAAGATTCGGCTAATGTTCCTTCTATTTTACCGTCAATGGGATTTTGGGTTAATAGTCCCTCATAAGTGTAACCAAAAATATTTGGTGATTCGGAACTCAACGCAGCATTAAATGTTTTTGGATCACTAAGAATACTGGTTACTAATTGGGGTACTTGAGCGGTGCTAGTTTTTAATTTGGTTGGACTACAAGCGGTAATTGTCATTGCTGTAAAAGCAATGATTGTTATTAGTAATAAAAAGCGTTTGGTGGAATTGAATATTTTTTCTGTTAATGTCATAGTTGCTTACCAGATATTAATTTTAGGATAATTGAGACTCTAACCAACCTAGAAAGTTTTTAGTATTACTAAAATATTTTATTTTTGCACTATTTAAAATTTCTTGTACTTCCTTTTTACCGAAATCTTTTGTATTGCCACTAATAAATACTTTTTGATTATTAGGATGCTGATTTGCATGAGATACAATACACTGTAATATTAAGTTATCCATAAGATCATTCTTGATTAGTAATGTTTCTGTTTCTATGAAAATTTTATCAGAAATATCCTTGATTATGTTATTATCAAAGTTAATAATTTCCGAATTTTCTGTCAACAATTCAATAACTTCAGATAGCCTATCTTGCACATCATTTAATAATAGTAGATTTTCAATAGATGCTCTTTCTAAACTCACCTTAAATAAATCTGCATGAACAGAAATTTTATCACGCATTGCTTCATTAATTTGTTTCTCCATTTCTGCTTGAAATTTTAACTGATTTTGCTTATCTATTTTATATGTGTTAATGGCTTCTACATAACAAATGGCTGGTATAGCAAGACTAATTAAGGGAGAAAGATTTCGCAGTAATTTTTCTGCATCTAGGTCTCTTCCTTTTGCAACTGCCATTAAAAAATTAGTTTCAATGTAAAGTATCAGCACCTAAATCTTCCTGAATATAAGTATGTCCACCTGCTAACAATGGTAATAAGCCAATTTTTGCTAATTCATTATACGCTGGTGGTGTATCTGAATTCCAATGATATGATAAATCTCTGAGCCAAGATTTAACGAGTGTTTCTAAATAAAAATCAAAGATTCTTTTATGCGGAGATTCTGGATCATAGTTGCTTAGTATATCATTAGTTCTCAAGGAAACTAGTTTTTCTATTTCTTGATCATTATTCAGTGCAAAAATATTAATTTCCTCTAAATCTACTAACATCCCAAAAGGAATATCTGGTTTGATATTCTGCAAGTATGTTTTTAATTGATAAATAGCACTTTCCCTGTTTAATTCTGTCTCTAGTTTTTGAGCTTTTACCTCTACTAATAAGACAATCTCCTCGTTTTTATTTGTAAACAAAATATCAGGACGATACTGTCGAATACGAGTGTTGCCAAAATTGATAACTTCCATATGATTAATTTTCCTAATTAGGTAACTATGCCGTGACAATTCATTAATTCTCAGCCACTAATAAAACCACTGCATAAGCACAAATCCCTTCTTCCCGTCCCGTCGGTCCCAATTTCTCATTAGTGGTAGCTTTGACACCAATTTGATTTGCTTCTACTGCTAAAACTGCTGCTAATTTATCCCGCATGGAATGAATATGAGGTTTTAACTTGGGACGTTCAGCAACTACAACAGAATCAATATTGCCGATTTTCCAACCTTGATCAAGAATTAGCTGATTGACCTGTTTTAATAATACAAGACTATCAGCACCTTTCCATTGGGGATCTGTGGGGGGGAAATAATGACCAATATCCCCTAAAGATAATGCTCCCAACATTGCGTCCATAATTGCGTGAGTAAGAACATCAGCGTCACTGTGTCCCAACAGACCGAGTTCATGGGGAATATGAATACCGCCCAAAATTAAATGGCGATCGCTCACCAATCTGTGTATATCATAGCCATTACCAATTCTGATGTTCATAGTTAGTTGTCCGTTGCCCATTGTCAGTAGTTAGTTGTCAGTAGTTAGTTGTCCTTTGTCAGTAGTTAGTTGTCACCTATCACCTGTTTCCTGTTCCCTCTCTTCTTGCCATTTTTTCAGCAAATCGGGACGACGTAAAGCAGTACGTTCAACTTGTTGTTGAAAACGCCAACGGGCTATTTTACCATGATTACCACTGAGTAGCACATCTGGAACTTTCCAACCGCGAAAATTAGCAGGACGGGTATACTGGGGAAAATCTAACAAACTTTCTTCAAAACTCTCAGTTTTGAGAGATTCCTCCTTACCTACAGTTCCCGGTAACAGACGCATCACGCCATTAATCAAAGCCATAGAAGGAATTTCGCCCCCAGTCAGGATAAAATCTCCTAAGGACACCTCACGAGTTACTAAATTTAGTACCCTTTCATCTACTCCTTCATAGTGACCACAGATGATAACTAATTGGTCGTAATTCGTGGCTAATTCGCGCAGCAAGGGCTGGTTAATCCTTTGTCCTTGGGGACTCATGAAAATCACATCTCGACGGGGTAGAATAGGCAAAGACTCCACAGCTGCAAAAATAGGCTCTGGTTTCATTAACATTCCCACCCCGCCGCCGTAGGGTTCATCATCTACCTTGTGATGCTTATCCGTGGTAAAATCTCTGGGGTTAGTCAGATGCACTTGAGCAATCTGTTTAGCTAAAGCCTTACCCAATAAACCAGAATGGAGAATTGAAGTAAAACAGTCAGGAAAAAGTGTAACTATATCAAAACGCACAGTAATTCGTATTCGATAGAACTAATCTTAGTGGCAGATACTGAAAAAACACAATAACTAATAGCCTACACCGGCCGAAGCCATAAACTTTTAGTTCTTTGGTGAAATCAAAAGTTTTTCTAATCACTGGATTTGTGTTTAAATTGTGTTTAAATATTGTCACCACTAAATTTAAGTTAATAATCCCACTTAAAGTTAACAACTTCCAGGATGCAGCCAGCCATGGCTATGCTATCAGAAGTAAGAGTGTCAAAACCTACTAAAGCCTAAATCTAGAAAGGAATTGTAGTTGGAATAAGACTATGAAAGCCGCCTAGAACTCCTAGATAGGTAAAATGGCTATCAGAAAGACAAACATGAGTCAATAGTTAAGCCTTATGTACGTCAAGCCGTGTCCTCTCACACCAAGCAACAGGCGAAAATTAACAAGTACCCTACCTTGTTCAATTAACCTGAAGTTGTTGACTCCCTCAAGCAGAAACACAATGCCGCAGTTAGAAGTTAAATCGCTGGAAATGAGGACACCCCAAGCAACTAAAACCGCCGTTATGGTTATCGGAGGCGCGGAAGATAAGGTTCATGGACGAGAAATTCTGAGAACTTTTTTTATTCGTGCTGGCGGTAACAAGGCGTATATTACAATAATTCCATCAGCCTCCCGGGAGCCTGCCATTATTGGTGGTAGGTATATCCGCATTTTTGAAGAAATGGGTGCGGAAAAGGTGGAAATTTTAGACATTCGTGAACGGGAACAATGCGAAAATCCTGAAATTAAAGCATCCCTCGAAGTCTGTAGTGGTGTCTTCTTAACCGGAGGAGACCAACTGCGCCTTTGTGGAGTCCTCTCCGATACCCCAGCCATGGAAATTATCCGCCAAAGAGTGAGAGCCGGACAACTGACTCTAGCAGGTACAAGCGCTGGAGCAGCCGTAATGGGTCATCACATGATCGCTGGCGGTGGGAGTGGTGAAACCCCCAATCGTTCCCTGGTGGACATGGCAACAGGCTTAGGATTTATTCCTGAAGTGGTAGTTGACCAACATTTCCATAACCGGAATCGCATGGGCAGGCTTGTAAGTGCCATTGCCTCTCACCCTGATCGCTTAGGAATTGGCATTGATGAGGATACTTGTGCTGTGTTTGAACGGGATGGTTGGTTGCAAGTTATGGGTAAAGGTAGTGTTACTATTGTTGACCCCACAGAACTCACCCATACCAATGAACCTAATGTCAGTGCAAATGAACCTTTAACTGTACATAATTTACGACTACATATCCTCAGTTACGGAGATCGGTTCCATCTTTACCAACGTACTGTTTTACCTGCTGTGCATCGCATCTCTAGTTAAGGGGATAGAGTATCTAAAGTGACATTGATTTGACCGCGACTGGATTTCCTCCTGTCCCCACCTGAGTTCGATATGATCTCACTAGAAAAAATGTTCAAAATGAACAGTTTAGCGGTCAATTGCAGTCAGAAACTAAAATTTTGGTTCCGAATCTCCATCTACCTATTCCCATGAGAATCCTCAAGATCCAAACCTTACGCGGCCCAAACTACTGGAGCATTAGACGGCACAAGCTGATAGTTATGCGCCTCGATTTAGAAAATATTGCTGAAACACCCTCTAATGAAATAACTGACTTTTATGAAGGATTAGTAGAGGCGCTACCAAGTTTAGAGGGTCACTATTGTTCCCCCGGCTGTCGTGGTGGTTTTCTAATGCGGGTGCGAGAAGGCACTATGATGGGTCATATAGTGGAACACGTAGCCTTGGAACTCCAGGAATTGGCGGGAATGCACGTAGGTTTCGGTCGCACTCGTGAAACCGCCACACCCGGAATTTACCAAGTAGTGATTGAGTACCTAAATGAAGAAGCGGGTCGTTATGCAGCACGGGCGGCAGTAAGGCTATGCCAAAGCATTATTGACCGAGGACGTTATCCAAAAGCCGAATTAGAGCAAGATATCCAAGACTTAAAAGACTTTTGGCGCGATGCAACTCTTGGACCTTCAACAGAAGCCATTATTAAAGAAGCTGAGAAAAAAGGCATTCCTTGGATGTCTTTACCAGCAAGGTTTCTCATTCAGTTGGGCTATGGTATCCATCAAAAACGCATTCAGGCTACAATGACCAATAACACAGGCATTCTCGGTGTAGAATTAGCTTGTGATAAAGAAGCTACTAAGCGTATTCTTGATGCTAATGGTCTGCCAGTTCCTAGAGGTACAGTCATCAATTTCTTTGACGATTTGGAAGAAGCTATTGAATATGTTGGCGGTTATCCAATCGTTATTAAGCCTTTAGATGGTAATCATGGCCGTGGTATCACCATTGATATCAGAAACTGGAAAGACGCAGAAGCAGCCTACGAAATGGCTAGACAAGTTTCTAACTCTATCATTGTCGAGCGATATTATCTTGGCCGCGACCATAGGGTATTAGTAGTAAATGGCAAAGTAGTCGCTGTAGCAGAAAGAATACCAGCCCATGTCGTGGGTAATGGCAAATCTACTATTCTAGAACTCATTGAAGAAACTAACCAAGATCCTAAGCGCGGTGAAGGACATGATAATGTCCTTACTAAGATTGAACTAGACCGTAGCAGCTACCAGCTACTAGAAAGACAAGGTTATACTATCAATAGTGTGCCTCCATCAGGAGCAATTTGCTATCTACGGGCAACAGCAAATCTAAGCACGGGTGGTAGTGCTGTAGACCGTACGGACGAAATTCACCCAGAAAACGTTTGGTTAGCACAACGGGTAGTCCGAATTATCGGTTTAGATGTTGCTGGTATAGATATTGTTACTTCTGATATTAGCCGCCCTTTGAGAGAATTAGATGGTGTCATTGTCGAAGTTAATGCTGCCCCTGGTTTCCGAATGCACGTCGCCCCCAGCGTGGGTATACCCCGTAATGTCGCTGGTGCTGTGATTAATATGCTATTCCCCAATGACCAAGCCAGCCGTGTTCCCATTCTCTCGGTCACTGGCACAAATGGCAAAACCACTACTACCCGCCTATTGGCACACATTTATAAGCAAACAGGTAAGGTAGTTGGTTATACGACAACAGACGGTACTTATATCGGTGATTTCTTAGTAGAATCTGGTGATAATACGGGTCCTCAAAGCGCCCATGTTATCCTCCAAGATCCTACCGTAGAAGTGGCGGTATTAGAATCTGCTCGTGGTGGTCTTCTCCGCTCTGGACTCGGTTTTGACAATGCTAATGTAGGTGTAGTATTAAATGTATCTGCGGATCATTTAGGTATCAGTGATATAGATACTATAGAGCAATTAGCTCATCTTAAAAGCGTAGTTGCTGAAGCTGTATTCCCCGATGGTTATACCGTACTCAATGCTGATGACCCACGGGTGGCGGCCATGGCAGAAAAAACTAAGGCTAATGTAGCTTATTTTACCATGAATCCCGATTCGGAACTGGTGCGAAAGCATATCCAAAAGGGCGGGGTGGCCGCAGTCTATGAACATAGTTATCTATCAATTGTTAAAGGTGATTGGACACACCGCATTGAAAGAGCGGAAAATATCCCCTTGACAATGGGCGCAAGAGCGCCATTTATGATTGCTAATGCTCTAGCTGCAAGTTTGGCAGCTTTTGTCCAAGATGTCACAATTGAGCAAATTCGTGCTGGTTTAAGAAGTTTCCGCGCTTCTGTCAGTCAAACCCCAGGACGCATGAATTTGTTTAATTTGGGTAAATACCACGCTTTAGTTGATTATGCCCATAATGCGGCTAGTTATGAGGCTTTGGGTTCATTTGTTCGCAACTGGACAACAGGACAGCGTATTGGTGTGGTTGGGGGTCCAGGCGATCGCCGTGACGAAGATTTTGTTATGCTGGGTAAGTTATCGGCGGATATCTTTGACTACATTATTGTTAAGGAAGATGATGATACCAGAGGACGGCCACGGGGTTCAGCCTCGGATTTGATTACTAAGGGTATTAATGAGGTTAAGCCTAATAGTCGCTTTGAATCAATTCTAGACGAAACTCAAGCCATTAACAAAGCCTTAGATATGGCTACGGATGGTAGTTTGGTGGTAATTTTACCAGAAAGTGTTAACCGGGCGATCAAATTAATTAAGTTGCGTGGTGTGATAGATGATGAAATACCACTACAAAACTCAATTAGCAATGATTCTCAAACCAAACTTTCTGGGGGGGTAGCACCTTCTTCTGTGGTCAATACGCCGATTTAGTGAACTTGATCTTGTTTGTAAATTGCCCCCGGACTAATTTATAATTTCGGTCTGGGGGTTAATTTTGCAAAATGAGACAATAAAGTTTTGATGATACAGCACTTTCTGGTGTTATGAGGTACACCACGGGCGGGCAAGATGCCCACCCCACAAGAGTTTTATTATTAAAATTTGTACCTCATAGCAATGGAATCTGCTGTAATTATAAATAGATTTTTATTAGTAAATATGAGTAAACTAATAATAGAATTAATTATATACTTGGCTCAATACTTGTCAGTTAAGCTCAAAAAATAGAATTACGTAGGTTGGGTTGAGGAACGAAACCCAACATTTACAAGTATTTGTTGGGTTGCGCTGTCGCTTAACCCAACCTACAAAAATCCTTAACCGAACAGTATTGATACCCGGCTTTTCTCAACTTTCCTCTCGACTTTAGAGTAACTGCTTTGAGATAAATAGCCCTAGGTAGGTTGGGTTGAGGAACGAAACCCAACATTTATAAGTATTTGTTGCGGGGGGATTGAGGGGGGTGCGAGGAGGGGCTAAGATATAGCTTATATGATTGGAAATCGCTCTAATTGTTAAATTAATTGTTAAATTAATGTTAATTTTAATTTTTAATTGCTTATGCCTTCCCCACTTTGGCCTTATATTACTCCAGGGATTCCCGATGAATTATTTGAGCATTTACCAGGTATTCCCTTGAGTCAGCGAGAATTAAGATTGTTGTTGATTTCTCAACTGCGACTACAAGCAAATTCAATATTATGGGATATTGGTGCAGGAACGGGTACAATTCCTATAGAGGTGGGTTTATTGTGTCCCCAAGGACGGGTAATTGCTATTGAACGTGATGAGGATGTAGCTAACCTAATTAAACGCAATTGCGATCGCTTTGAAGTGAAAAACGTGGAAGTTATCGAAGGTAGCGCCCCAGAATGTTTAAAGCAAATCAAGTTACAACCAGACCGTATTTGCATTGAAGGAGGAAAAGCTATAAATGAAATTATCCAAGCTGCATGGGAATATTTACCCATATCTGGACGAGTAGTGGCAACAGCTGCTAATCTAGAAGGTCTGTATGTTATTTCTCAAAGTTTTTCCCAGTTGAGAGTTATCAATATCGAAGTTGTCCAGTCAGGGGTAAACCGTTTGGAAACACGGGGTTATTCTCAAACTTTTGTAGCTGGAGATCCTATTTTTATTCTCAGTGGTGAGAAATTAGACTAAATTTCAATGAATTAAAACTTCTGCGGTTTTCGGTCTTGGATTCCATCCAAAATCTAAAATCCAAAATCTAAAATACTATTATGCCCTGGTCTCGAATTGTTAGTGGAATTATTGCGATTGTCATGGCGCTATCTTCAACCCTGTTAGGGGGGTGGTATTTCACCATAGCGATCGCTATTGTTGTATTTTTAGGTCAACAAGAATATTTTAACTTGGTGCGTTCTCGCGGCATGACCCCAGCGGTAAAAACTACTATGTTTGTCAGTCAAGTTTTATTGGCAATTTGTACTCTTAATGCTAGTTTAGCTGATGCAATTATGCCCATAGCAGGAACACTGATTTGTTTTTATCTACTTTTTCAACCTAAACTAGCCACAATTGCCGATATTTCCGCTTCTATTATGGGTTTGTTTTATGTGGGTTATTTACCAAGTTACTGGGTACGCTTACGGGAAATTAATCATGATCTTACCAGCAATTTGCCTTTAGGTGGTTATTGGCCATCCCATTGGTATGACCTTGGACTAGGCAATTTTAGCACCTTACCAACAGGTTTAACAACCACTATTCTCGCATTTTCCTGTATTTGGGCTGCTGATATTGGCGCTTATATTATTGGTAAATTCTTCGGTAAAACTCGTTTATCGGATATTAGTCCCAAAAAAACCGTAGAAGGTGCAGTTTTCGGTATTGCTGCTAGTTTGATTGTCGCTGTCACAGGAGCTTATTTTCTCCATTTTCCCTACTGGTTAATTACTGGTTTAACATTGGGTTTGATGATTGGTATTGCTAGTTTATTAGGTGATTTAACGGAATCTCTACTGAAACGTGATGCCGGTGTCAAAGATTCTGGACAATTAATCCCCGGACATGGTGGTATTTTAGATCGAACTGATAGTTATATTTTTACTGCTCCTTTAGTTTATTATTTTGTGACTCTGCTTTTACCACTATTACAAACAACTCTCTAATTCCTAGTGGTTTATTGTCACATATCAGTATCAAATCCTGCAAATCTTAAATCCCGAAAATCCTGATGCCGAGGGACGGTTATGGATTAATATTAATGCGTCCATAACAAGTTAGTCGTCCCGGTTGCAGAGAGATTTCTTGAATATCAACATCTGTCCCCAGATTTATGATCTCACAAGCAAATCTTTCTAAAACAACCCCCCTGTCACCCTTGACCTCAACTTGTGTAAATTGCAGTTCTTGTCCGTTAAGTAGTTTTAAGCCTAAATGAATATTAAAGAATGTTTCTTGCCCATCAAAGGTGGTTTTACCATGTAAAATCAATAGCTGATTGTCAAAGGTGATTTTTCGCCAGGTCAGAGACTGGGAATTTAGTTCAGATTGTGGTAATAGTGTAGTTAGTAAGTCACTTATGGCTGTCAATAATAATGGAGATGAGAGGGAGTTATCAAGGTCTTGTTCCTCAACTATGAGTTTACCTACAACAGGTACTATTCCCGATAATTTTAATGGCTTTCCTCTTAATATTGATGAGACATTAAGTTGTATTTTTTCAGCATCAAGTTCAATTTCTTTAATATGCAGCCCTTTATACACAGCTTTGTTAGCACAAATGGATACACCAGGAATATAACCAAAAACAAGCTGGCGATCGCTCGCTTTGATCTGCACATCTAAATCCGATACTTGATTTAATTGAGTTCTTAGCCATAACTTAATCGCTGAAGTCAAAATTTGTGTAATGATTCTAACTTTATTCTCGTCTGTATTAGGGGAACTTTTGTCTATCATTTGCCGACATGACAATATATGTAAATTAAACAATTTTTAACTTTAACACAGGAGTTTGTTAACAACAAAGTAAAAAACTAGTATGACAAAATTATGAAATAAGAGAAGTGACAATTAAAACATGGAGGAACGATTACAAAAAATTTTAGCTCAATGGGGCATTGCCTCCCGTCGTGAAAGCGAAGAAATGATTAAACAATCAAGAGTGAGTGTTAATGGCATATTGGCACATTTAGGTCAAAAAGTCGATCCCCAACGAGACAAAATCTTGATTGATAATCTACCAGTCCTGACAAAACAACGTCCATCTTTGATCTATTTATTGCTGCATAAACCAGCCGGATTTGTATCTACTTGTTATGACCCCCAAGGAAGACCAACAGTCCTGGATCTGCTACCCTCAGAATTAAGGGAGGGATTGGGTATTCACCCTGTTGGTCGTTTAGATGTAGACTCCACAGGAGCGTTAATCATGACAAATGATGGGGAATTAACTTATAGACTGACCCATCCTAGTCATAGTATTTCTAAAAGCTATCGTGTTATTGTCCAAGGACATCCCCCCGCAGCAGTTATTCAAAGGTGGAGTCAGGGTGTAATTCTGGCAGGAAAAATTACCAGACCTGCCCGGGTGCGTTTAATTGAAACTTATATTAACCAAAGTTGTTTAGAAATTATTTTACAGGAGGGCAGAAATCGGCAAATTCGCCGCGTGGCCGAACAGTTAGGATATCCAGTCATTAAGCTACATCGAACGGCCATCGGTTTAATTCAATTAAAAACGAAAATAACACCATTTTTGCAAGTTGGTGAATATCGTCATTTAACTCAAGATGAGATGATTTTTTTAAGCAAGCTCACACACCCATAAAGACAAAGCACAAGTTAAGGAGTAAAGGAAAAACATGAAATGGTTCAGAAAGAAGGATGAACAACCAATCAAACCTTCTATCAAGCAACATCAAAGTGAAAAATTGATACAGCTTGGATCTCAACTTGCTTCCCTGCGTCAGGAAAAGAACTTAACCCTTGATGAATTGGTCTTGTTCACCAAAATTCCGCGACGACTTTTGCAAGCCATTGAAGAAGGTAATTTAAGCGACCTACCAGAACCAATTTATATTCAAGGTTTAATTAGACAATTTGCAGACGCTTTAGGAATTAAAGGGGGGGAATTTGCTAGTGATTTCCCTATTGGTTATCAACCGGTGGCTTTTAAGTCCACTTGGAAAAACCAAGACATTGCTCAATTTCGTCCTATACACCTTTACCTGTTTTACATTGTTTTAATTTTTTGCTCTGTCAACAGTTTATCTCATTTATTAAATAGCGCCACCTTGGAGTCCAATAATCATCAAATTGAACCAGATACACCACAACAAGAAACATCTTCTCATCCTAATAAACAGGATCAGTCTGTACAAGTTGGGCTTACCTTAAAAGCCTCCTCATGGATTAGTGTGGTGACAGATGGTAAAACAGCCTTTGAAGGAGTTTTACCACAGGGTTCTAGTCGTACTTGGAAAGCTAGTCAGCAATTGACAGTCAAAACTAATAATGCTGGTGGGGTGTTAATGAGTGTGAATCAGCAGGAAGCCAAAGAAATGGGGGAAATGGGGAAAACAGAGGAAATCAAGATTGCTGCTGGACCAAACTAACAGGAAATCAGCGTTAAATTTCGGCTTTTTCAATTAGTCAAGGGTGGTTGGATCAAAAATAACTAACCTAAAAGCTCTGTAGCTGAGATTGATTGTCTAGGGGCGCGTCCAAAACACAGCGTGAGAGTTTTTAGGCGATCGCTTAGTTCTTCGGTAAGTATACCTGCTTGATAACGCCATTGCCAATTTCCCTCCGCTGTACTTGGAAAGTTCATTCTAGCTTCAGTTCCCAAACCCAACAGATCCTGTAAAGGGATAATCGCCTGATTAGCGATAGAACTCAAAGCTAACCTAATTAAATCCCAGTGTATACCATCAGGACTAATACAACCTAAATACAACAATAAATTTTGCTTTTCGTAATCATTTGCAACATTAAACCAGCCCACAGTTGTATCATTATCATGAGTGCCAGTATAAACTACAGCATTGCGAGTGTAGTTAAAGGGTAGAAAGGGATTACCGGGATCAGAACCAAAAGCAAACTGTAATACCTTCATTCCTGGAAACTCAAATTGATCTCTTAGTGCTTCGACTTCTGGGGTGATGATACCCAAATCTTCAGCGAGAACAGGTAACTTACCTAACTGCTTTTTAATAGTTTCAAATAAAGCCACACCGGGTGCTGTAACCCATTCACCATTCATAGCAGTTGTTTCACCTTGAGGTACAGCCCAATAAGCCTCAAAACCACGGAAATGGTCAATGCGAATGATATCCACATAATCTAACATGGCCTCAAAACGCAGTACCCACCATTTAAAGTCTTGTTTTTCTAATTCTTCCCAATTGTAAACCGGATTTCCCCATAATTGACCAGTGGCGCTAAAATAGTCCGGTGGAACTCCGGCCATTAAAGCCGCTGCTCCTGTTTCCTCGTCTAGAGCAAATATCTCAGGATTAGCCCAGACATCAGCGCTATCATGGGCTACGTAAATGGGGATATCACCAATAATTTCTACACCATTTTCATTAGCATAGTTTTTCAGTTCTGACCATTGCCGGAAAAACTCGTATTGGACAAACTTATAATAAAAAATTTCTGCCGCTAACTCTTGTTCTATCGCAGCTAAAGCCGCTGGTTCACGCTTTGCCAATTCTGGTTCCCAATTATGCCAGCCTGCACCATTTTGGGCATCTTTAAGAGCCATAAACAGAGCATAATTATTTAACCAATAGCCTTTATCAGTACAAAACTTGGTAAAAGCTTGTTTTTGAGTTAAAGTTGCCTTTTTTTTAAAGTTTTCACAAGCTTTAATCAGTAAATTAACCTTAACCGGGATAACTTCCAAAAAATCTACATAATCTGCCGGAAAATCTGGTAAATCAGCTAAATCTGATGCAATTAACAAACCTTCCTCTAGCAACTTGTCGGGACTAATTAAAAAGTAATTTCCCGCCATGGCAGAATAGCACATATAAGGGGAATTACCGTAACCAGTCGGACCTAGAGGTAAAACTTGCCAATATTGCTGGTGACTATTTTTAAGAAAATCAATAAAATGATATGCTTCCAGTCCTAAATCCCCAATACCAAAACGACTGGGGAAAGAACTAGGATGTAGTAGAATACCGCTGGATCTAGGAAAAGGCATATTTAACCTGAAATATAGAAAAGGATAATCGTTTATTAGTCTCGCATTGAATTTATCATGGTATGGTCAATCTTGACTGTTGTGATTTGTGAAGAAATAAGAAGATCAATCACAATGTATCGTTATAATTGTGATATAATCAGGTGAACGGATGTTAGTTGTCCGTTGTCCGTTGTCCGTTGTCCGTTGTCCGTTGTCCGTTGTCCGTTGTCCGTTGTCCGTTGTCCGTTGTCCGTTGTCCGTTGTCCGTTGTCCGTTGTCCGTTGTCCGTTGCAAAAGAATATTTCTCTACCGTGTAACCTGTCCCCTGTTCAATGACTTATAGAAACCCTGCACCCACTGTTGATATCATTATTGAGTTAATTGACAGACCTCATCGCCCTATTATTCTCATTGAAAGACATAATGAACCTTTAGGGTGGGCGCTACCTGGTGGTTTTGTGGATTATGGTGAAACTGTGGAAAAAGCCGCAATTAGGGAAGCAGAAGAAGAAATAGGGTTAAAAGTAGAGTTAATTCAACAATTTTTAGTTTATTCTGATCCCTGTCGTGATTCTCGTCAGCATACAATTAGTATTGTGTTTTTAGCAACAGCTACAGGTCAACCTTTAGCGGGTGATGATGCTAAGGGGGTGGGTATTTTCGAGCCTTGGTGTGTTCCTGGTGATTTGTGTTTTGATCATGACCGGATTTTGCGAGATTATTGGCAATATAGAAATTATGGGATAAGTCCGAGATTGGGGTGAGGGATTTTAACATCATGTCCGGTTGAACACTGATCATATCTGTTGAAGCTGGTAATGGATAATTGGTAATTGGGAAAAGGCAATGATGAACTAGATCATCAGTGATTGGGCGGAGATGATATAACAGGATATTCATCTTCACCTAAGTAAATATAGGCAGGTATTAATTCCAAATACAAAAAGTTATTAAACCACTTATGTGACACAGTTGAACTAATCATTAATTGACAACAAACCAGGAGGAGGGGTAATTTCAACGCGACGATTTTCCAAGTCCACAACTGGGACAATTTCCATTACAAAGGGAATTAAAACTGTTTTTCCGGCTTTGTCTTCAGCAAAAGCAGAGTCTAATTTGACTTCTAATAAATCATGACCTGAAGGTAATATATCTACCAGTGTTCCCACCAACTCCCCAGAAGACTGCATAAAAACCTGCAATCCTAACAAGTCTAGCACATGAAATTCACCCGCCGCCAATTTAGGGCGATCGCTTACAGGTACAAAAAAACGACCATCACGCATATTTTCAGCTTGAGAGCGGTCACTTACTCCTTTTAATCTAATCACATAGAGATTTTTACCCTCAACATAGCGTCCACTTAATAATTCTACAGGTTGAAGTTCCGTTTCCCCTGGACGTAATAACCAGCGTCTTCCTGGCTGTTCAAAGCGTTCGGGAAAATCAGTATCAGGATAAACCCGCAACTCCCCATTTAAACCTTGAGGTGCGACAATTTTACCAATTTCTAACCAATCATCAAGATTGGGGACTGGAGAGTTTTTAACTTTTCCCCCTACTCCCGATTCTCTGCTCCCCTGCTTCTTTTTCGCGTCTTCGTGGTTCATTAATTAGTTAATTGTTCACTTTGTCTCTATTTTACCACTTCACGGTTGTAGATTAGGTTAATTGGCACTAATTTTTTAGTTCTCTGTTCCCTCTCTCAATCAGTGAATTTAATTTTGTCATACTACTTATAATATAAAATACAGAGACCGCGTAAAAAATGTCAATTGTTAAATTATTTGAAAATTTGAAGTAATATCACTAACAAGATAATATTATCTGAAAGTTAACATTTATGGTAATCAAAAAAAAAATGAAACTTTTCACTACCGCCAAACGCGTATTTTTACGCTCAATCGTGTTATTGTTCGCATTCTGTAGTTTGCTATTAAACGTACCTACCGCTCTTGCTGCTTCAGTATATACCGCTCCTGTACAGTATATTGCTTATGCTACACCAACCCAAAGCGTTGAAGAAATTGACGAACTAATTGAATTTTATACAGACCAAAGAGACGGTATTTCTGAAAACACCAAACTATCAATAGAGGAAAAAGAAGAACAGTTGGAAAACATTAATTCCGAAATTAATGCTCTGATTCAAGATAGACGGGAAGCTTTACGAGCTAAACAGTAATAAGCTGTTACGCAGCTAGATCCAATAATCTTGATATTGTTATTTCTTGTGGTGCGGGCATCTTGCCCGCAAGAATTATACAAATTAAATGAACCACATTTTAATATTGTTGAAGATAATCAACATTTTTTGCGTCTTCGTGGTTCATTTCTCTTACACACTTACAGCCGCAACTTGATAAACCTGTTCAGCAACCTTAGCTAAACGCTGCATACCGATAATAATCTCCTCATCACTACCAGTCAAACTAATTCTGAGACATTGGTGTTTGTGTTCCCATTCCTCCTTCAAACCGGGGAAGAAACTACTACCAGGAACAACAATCACACCAACTTTTTTTAATTCCTGGTAAAATTCCCAATCAGTCATGGGTAAATCTTGCAACCACAACCAGCCAAAAATCGCTCCTTCACCACGATGTAAAAACCAGGGTAAATTTTTTGGCATTGCCGATGCTAATGTACTTTCTAACACATCAAACTTTTGCCGGTAGAAAGGACGAATCACATTTTCAGCGATATTTGCTAATATACCTGATTCTATGGCGCGAGCGGCGATCGCTTGACCATATCGAGAAGAATGAATTCCCACATTAGTTTGGAAACATTCTAAGACCTGAATTAGCTTTTCATCACCAATAGCCACCCCAATGCGTTCTCCAGGTAATCCCGCCTTTGATAAACTCATACAGTGGAGGATATTTTCCCCAAATACGGGAGTCATGTCTGTAAAATTCAAAGCTGGGAACGGAGGCGCGTAAGCAGAATCAATTAATACAGGAACATGATGAGGTTCAGCTAAGTTAGTGATTTTATTCACTTCGTCATTAGTTAGAACATTACCAGTAGGATTACAAGGACGAGAAAATATCACACAACCAGTATTTTCTGTAATGGAAAGTTGGTTAAAATCAGGACGATATTTAAAACGGTGTGCGTCCCTATCAATATCCAAAGTAGGCTTATAAGCGACTAAAGCTTCTGGGAACAAACAGACACCACCATAACCAGTATAATCTGGACTTAAAGGCAGGACAATTTCCTTTAAATTACCATCTTGAGTATAACCACCGAAAGCATTAGCGGCATAAAAATATATAGTTTGACTACCTGCTGTGATTAAAATATTGCGGTCAGTTAAACTTAACCCATAACGCTGGTTAAAGTCCTTGACAATTGCGTCAATTAATGGTGAATAACCTTGACTTGAACCGTAACGACAAACAACCTCACCATATTCAGAACTAGCTAATAAATCTGCCGTACAATCCCGCCATAACTGTTCCACCTCTGGTAAAATCAGGGGATTACCGGCGCTCAAATTATATAATTCCTTTCCCTTACTAGCTCTGAGGGTTTCGTTAATATCTTTCATAATCGCTCTTACGCCAGTTAAGTTAGACATTTGAGCGCCAATTTTAGTAAGAGCAGGTTTGATCATGTTTATTACAGAGTTTATTAATCGTCAAAGTGGGTAGTGGCAGCCAAGATTAATTCTATGGTCATAATTGCTAAAATAGCTGCTGACTTCAACCAATCTAAACCGTAGTTAATCAGATAGGATATTTTTCTGGCAATGCCCACTACTTTAGCATACATAGAACAATTTGACAAGTAATCATCAAAAATATTCCTCTTCGCGCCTGGAGTGCCTCTGGGTGAGATAAAATTACGTAAATCCTCGCCAATAAAGAGAATCAAATGGAAGTCAAAGCAGCAGTAGCATACAGTCCAGGAAAACCCCTAACAATTGAAACCGTCGAATTACAAGGACCACAAGCAGGGGAAGTATTAATTGAGATTAAAGCTAGTGGAGTATGTCATACGGATGCTTTTACCCTTTCTGGTGACGATCCTGAAGGTTTATTTCCGGCAATTTTAGGCCATGAAGGTGCTGGTATAGTTGTTGAAGTAGGTGCTGATGTCAAAAGTCTTAAACCTGGAGATCATGTAATTCCTTTATACACCCCTGAATGTCGTCAATGTGATTATTGCCTCAGCTTCAAAACTAATCTTTGTCAAGCAATTCGCGGCACACAAGGACGGGGTTTAATGCCAGATGGTACTAGTCGTTTTAGTATTGGTGGCGATATTATTCACCATTACATGGGTACATCCACCTTCGCTAATTATACGGTATTGCCAGAGATTGCTGTCGCCAAAATTCGAGAGGATGCCCCTTTTGATAAAGTTTGTTATATTGGTTGTGGCGTAACAACAGGTATTGGGGCTGTAATTTATACAGCTAAATTAGAACCAGGTGCAAATGTAGTAGTTTTTGGTTTAGGGGGGATTGGTTTAAACGTCATCCAAGGAGCGCGAATGGTGGGCGCAAATAAAATTATTGGTGTAGATATTAATCCTAAAAAGCGGGCTTTAGCTGAAAAATTTGGCATGACACATTTTGTCAATCCTCAAGAAATTGCGGGTGATTTAGTTCCTTATTTAGTAGACTTAACAAAAGGTGGTGCTGACTATTCTTTTGAATGTATTGGCAATGTTAATACCATGCGTCAAGCCTTAGAATGTTGTCATAAAGGTTGGGGTGTAAGTGTGATCATTGGTGTTGCTGGTGCAGGACAAGAAATCAGCACTCGTCCATTTCAATTAGTAACTGGAAGAGTTTGGAAAGGTTCGGCTTTTGGTGGTGCTAGAGGAAGAACTGATGTGCCAAAAATTGTAGATTGGTATATGGATGGTAGAATCAATATTGATGATTTAATTACTCATGTTATGCCCGTAGAAAAAATTAATGATGCTTTTGATTTAATGCACAGGGGTGACTCTATTCGCAGTGTTGTGACTTTTTAGGTTTTTGTTTCGCGCTAAGACGCTAAGGAGCAAAGGCGCAAAGGAAGAAAAGCTTTATAATTAGGTTTAAGTTCACAAGAAGATGTAGATAATGTGATCAGTAATAATCTCTAATTTGTCAATGTTCATAACTGGTAAACTGGTAAAAATTTTTATTTTTGGCTTATTTACCGATGTATCTTGATTCAGCTAACAGTCTTTTGGAGTGATTATGAGCGATTAGTACAACTGAATACTGACAAGCAATCAAGGATAATGATAAAGAAAGTGAAGGACAATAGAGACCATAAATTATGACTTAAATGGATGATGTTAAAAGTTTCCACAGTTAAACCGAAAAATTGCCAGAAGTTCGCTATGGTATTGCCAAGAAACAGCATCATGTAATGATAATGCCATGAACAAAACTGTTGAAGTGTATACCAGCGTGTCCGAACTAGTGCAACGAGCGCTAGAATTGATCTTATCGAAAGTAGAAACTGCTATTAGGGAACGGGGACAATTTACAATTGCTTTATCAGGTGGCAGCACACCAAAACCTTTGTATGAAGCCATGTCCGTGCAGAAGTTGCCCTGGGATAAAATTCATGTATTCTGGGGAGATGAGCGTTATGTGCCACCAGATCACCCTGATAGCAACGAATTAATGGCGCGACGTGCATGGTTAGATCAGGTGGCTATACCAGGGGCTAATATTCATGCTATCCCCACTTTGTCCGCTCATCCAGCAGTGGACGCAGCTAAGTATAACCAGCATCTGCAAACATTTTTTAATTCCGTATCTGGAGAGTTCCCGGCATTAGATGTAGTTTTATTGGGAATGGGTGATGATGCCCATACTGCATCTTTGTTTCCCCACACAGAGGCTCTCAATGTGTGCGATCGCTTAATTACTGTTGGTAATAAAGGTGACAGTCTCCGCATCACCTTTACTTACCCATTGATCAACGCGGCTCGCAGTGTGATTTTTATGGTTGCTGGTGCTAACAAAAGGCCAGCGCTGGCGCAAATTTTCGCACCAGTAGCAGATGATTTTGCTTATCCATCTCGTTTGATTAAACCCCAGGGAGAACTTTACTGGTTGCTAGATACGGCGGCTGGTTTAGAACTCAAAAGCTAAATGTTTTCACTCTAGGTAATTATTAGCACCAAAAGCTAAATTTACTTCCGTGCTTGTCAGTAATATTTTTACAACGACCTTGACTAAGGCTTAAATCCATGATAGTTTGCCCTAATTGCAATCACCCTAATCCAGATGGGGCTGTTCAATGTGAAGCTTGCTACAGCCCGTTGCCGGCTACGGCTAAATGTCCTAATTGTGGAGCAACAGTACAGTCAGATGCAGCATTCTGCGGTCAGTGCGGTTATAACTTACGTTTACACGCCACTGCGATAGCAGCAACCACAGTCGCGCCAATTGCTGCTGCTAATATCCCTGTACAAGTACCGCCGGTTGCTGCTGATCCCATCATGGAATTATTAAAGCCCGATGCCTTGGGAATTGCCAATACCGCCAATCCTCCTGTTAGTGTTAATATACCGTCAGTAGCAGTAGTTGAGGAACAAGCGGTTTATGTTCCTCCTGTACCAGAACCAGAAGTATATATTCCTGCTGTACCTGCACCTGTAGCACCAGAACCAGAAGTATATATTCCCTCTGTACCAGCACCCGTAGCGCCAGAACCGGAAGTATATATTCCGCCTGTACTTACTCCTCCACCTGCACCTGTAGCACCAGAGCCGGAAGCTTATATTCCTGCTGTACTTACTCCTCCACCTGCACCTGTAGCACCAGATCCGGAAGCTTATATTCCGCCTCCTTATGTACCCCAGATAGATCCCCCGACAATTCCCGAAGTAGCCCCAGCCAAGGTGTCCAACACTCAACTACAACAGGTTGTGGCGCGGTTATTTTATGTTCAAGGTAGCCAAGAAATAGAATTACCGCAAAATCTCTCGGTGATTCATATTGGTAAGCCTAATGACCGCATTCCTCCAGATATTGATGTTTCAGGATTTGCAAATTCAGAGATTGTTTCCCGGATTCACGCAGATATTCGGATTGAGGGAGATGCTTGTTATATAGAAGATGCGGGTAGTTCCAATGGTACTTACATCAATAATTTACCTCTATTAGCAGGAAATAGACATCGCCTTCGTCCCGGAGATCGCATTAGCTTGGGTAAGGGGGATTTAGTGACTTTCTTATTTCAACTTTCTTAGGAATAGGTAATGGGTAATGGGTAATGGGTAATGAATATCTACTCCCTGTCCCACTGCTATCATTACAACAGCTTATTAACTCTAGTTGCTAGTTATCAAATAAACTAGATAATTAGCAACTTGGGTAAAAACATGATTAATGATACAGAGTATATCAGGAAGGCGGAAGCAAATCGCGTCGAAATTCTCAGCGAAGCATTACCTTACATTCAACAATTCACTGGTCGCACCGTTGTAGTTAAATATGGTGGCGCAGCAATGAAGGATAGCAACCTCAAAGATAAAGTAATTCGGGATGTGGTCTTTTTATCTTGTGTTGGCTTGCGGCCAATTTTAGTTCATGGTGGTGGTCCAGAAATTAATAGTTGGTTAGGTAAATTAGGAATTGAAGCACAATTTAAAAATGGTTTGCGTGTTACCGATGCACCAACGATGGATGTAGTGGAAATGGTGTTAGTGGGGCGTGTAAATAAAGAAATTGTCGCACTCATTAACCAGGCTGGGGGTATGGCTGTAGGACTTTGTGGTAAAGATGGTAACTTAATTACGGCTCGTCCTCAAGGTGATGAAGGAATTGGTTTTGTTGGGGAAGTTAGCAGTGTGAATATCAAAATTTTAGAAACACTTTCTAGTAATGGCTATATTCCCGTAGTTTCCAGTGTTGCTGCTGATGAAACGGGACAGGCTTATAATATTAATGCTGATACCGTAGCGGGGGAAATAGCCGCAGCTTTGGGAGCAGAAAAATTAATTTTGCTCACCGATACCAGAGGAATTTTAAAAGATTATCATGACCCTTCTACCTTGATTCCGAAAATAGATATTCGGGAAGCGCGACAATTAATTGCTGATGGTATAGTTAGTGGGGGGATGATTCCTAAAGTGAATTGTTGTGTGCGATCTCTAGCTCAAGGGGTGAAAGCTTCACATATCATTGATGGTCGTATTCCTCATGCTTTACTGTTAGAAGTATTTACAGATGTGGGGATTGGGACAATGATTCTTGGTTCTCAGTTGAGACAATAATCAGGATTAATAGTTCTGGTGAATAAAATTCACGGCTACACAAACAAATTCCGCCTCCGCAGACTGCATAAAAACCAGAGATTTCTCACCCACGCAGGTGGGTTTTGTTTGTGTAGATGCGGTTTTTAACCGCCGATTTAACTAATAACTAATAACTAATGACTTAATAAATAATGACTACAGAAAGTTTAGAACTCGCTAGATATCGTTACCAAATGGGGACAATTGCTTTTGAAAATGGTCAATATCGGGAAGCTGTAGAAAATTTAGAAAAAGCCCGTGACCTATTAGGAAAAAATACCCGTTTTGCTGGTGAAGTAGAAATTTGGTTGGTGAATGCTTATGAAGCTGCGGGACGTTCAGAAGCAGCAATAAATCTTTGTCAACAACTTGTAGGTCATCCCCATTATGAAATTCGTCAACAAGCAAAGCGCCTAGTCTATATTTTGAAAGCACCCAAACTTAATCGTCCTCAAGAATGGATGACAGAAATTCCCGATTTTGGTATAATTTCTGAACAGAAATCAAGAACAGTTGTCAATTCCCAACCTAAAAAATCTCAATCTCAACCCAAATCTGTAGAACCAGAATATATTGATCTTAGCACGGTCAATACTAAAGATAATCGCTTTGTTTGGGTAGCTTTAATTGCTGTTTGTTTAACAATTTCCTATTTAGTTTGGTTAAGTTTTTAGCAAAAAAAAGGAGAAATGACAATGAATATATTCACTTTCATTAAGAGTAAAATTGGCAAAATTACCAAAATAAAACCTATTGTATTGATGGTAATACTTTCTGGATTGCTATTATCAGGTTGTGTAAGATATGATTTAGGAGTAAATTTTAATAGCACAAATAATGGGGAATTAATACAGCATATTCAGTTAGCGGAAAAACTGACTATTTTTAGTGGTGATTATTTATCAGAATGGTTAAAAACTTTAGAAAATCAAGCCCGAAGTTTAGGAGGTTCAACCCAGAGAATTTCACCAGCAGAAATTATTGTAAAAGTTCCTTTCACTAGTGCGAAGGAATTACAAAAAAAATTTACTGTATTTTTCAAAAATCGCATTTCTCAAGATAGCAATAATTCAGAAATATCAGATATTACCTCAAGTTTGATAGCAGAAGATAGAAATTTTTTCCTATTTTCTAGAAATCATCTAGTTTATGATTTAGATTTGCGTTCTTTGGCCATGCTTACCACCAAGAATAATAATTCAATTGTCAATTTAGATTTTAGTTTACAGACAGCTTGGGGAACAAAAAACATTGACAATAATGAAAATGCTATTAAACCAGAAAAGCATGGTAATCAATTGATATGGACACTTAAACCAGGTGCTATCAATCATATAGAGGTGGTATTTTGGTTACCGAATTTCCTGGGAATTGGGACTTTATTGATTATTGTATTTGTGTGGTTGGGGTTCTATTTAAGATATACGTTATTACCAAGTCCGAGTATTCAGTTAACGGTGAAAGAGTTGTAAAATATTGGAATCAGGATTTTCAGAATTTGGTTATTTCCTATTATTACTATTTTCTGAAGAGGTTGGGTTGTGAAAATCCAACCTACAAAATATTAGTAGAATTAAAATAAATAAAAAACTAACGTTCATTCTTTTTGTGGTTTGGAAAAAATAACTTCATTAAGTTTTTCCACTAATTGATCAACTGTTGTTGATGGATTAATATTGTGTATTATTATTCTTTGTTCTACGGTTAAATTATTAGGATCAGAATCATCTATTTCATATAAATTACAATGGCTTGACCAAAGTTTTTTAGCAAAATTAATAGCATTATATTCTTTGTCTTTTAGTTTTTCATACATGGTTTCAGAATTTTTTTCATATTTTTCACCTAATCTTGTTTTGAAACTTAGCATTGTTTTATAATCACTTCGATGAGTTTCACTTTGATAATATTCATAATGTAATAAAAACCATAATTCAAAAGCATCATTAGAAACAGCTAAATTTAATTTACTTTCTATAGCTAATCTAATCGCTGCGTTAAAATTTTGCTGGTTATTGTTTTCCTTTTTTAAGTCTCTATCAAATACACACCTTACTTTTCTTTGAGAATACATTGAATTATTTCTTGAATTTTGTCTGGACATTTTTAATCATTAGATAATAGATTTTTAAAATTACCAATAAAGGGAATTGCTCCATATCTTCCGCAAATATAATCTGCTTCCAATGGATCATCTTCTGCGATATCATCATATTCAGCTAAAGAATATAAATCAGTTGCGTTGCTCCTTGTTGATTTTTTTCTGTAAACCAAATTTGATCTCGTCTTAATAATCTACTACCAAATAGATTAGGATTAAGCAAATTAGTATCATGAGTCATAAAAATAAGCTGTGCTGATTTTGGATTATATTGTTTTGAATTAAACAATTCAATAATTTTATGAGTAATGATAGGATGTAATTTTGCATCCAATTCATCTATAATTAAAACTTGGCTATATCTCAAAGCGTGTAAAAGTAAGGCTGAAAAATAAAATAGCTTTTTCGTTCCTTCAGATTCATTTTTTTCCAAGTCAAATTTCTCAAATCCAATTATTTCACCATTTTCATTATATTTTTCGTGAGACGTTTGGATACTAGATAATTCACCCGAAGATGAGCGAAGAATTATACTTTTTAATTCATCTGGTATGGATGATGGTAAATTTTCTAAAGATAGTTTTTCTTTGGTAATATTGATATCTTGAATTGATAAATCTAAATCTTTAATTAGATTAATACTATCTTTCTTAATTAAAGGAGACTCAAGCAATTTTAAAGTAACTGTTTTATAAAAGTTATCATGTATTCCTGAACCAGATATAACTTGACAACTAGCAAACCATTTAATTATTTCAGCAGAAATTTTACCATTAAACTGTGCGACCACAGAAATAAAAAGAGAGTTATGCTTAGTCTTTTCTTCTAAATGTAATCCTTCTTTAAAAGATTTCTTGTTTATTTGAAATTTGTTGTTGTCATTTCTTTGGAATAGTTGATATTCTTTAGTATTAGCTTGAAAAAATAGCCACTCACGGACAACTTTATTTTTATCTACTTCAAATCCATACTTATAAATTTTTTTGTTTAAATAAAAAGTTGCTTGAAAAAATGATGGTTTATTTTCTGTTTTTGTACTGAGTCGAAAATGTTCAACATCAATAAAATCTGTGATTTGCATTTCTTTAGAAGAATTAATAACAAAGTTTATCATAAAACCAAATGCTTTGGCTAAATTGCTTTTTCCACTTGCATTAGCACCATAGATAGCTGTTGTTTTTAGTAATTTTAATTCTTCATTAACTGAAAATACATTATTTTCATCTAATTCTGTATCTTGACTATTAATATCAGAAGCAACCATACTGAAAGTCACTACATCTTTAAAAGATAGAAAATTTCCAACTTGAAATTCAATTAACATGAATTTAATTTACTCCTTAGTTTAAATTGTGTAAACTTTACTATTGAAATTATAGCTCATAAGTTGTCATGTTTAACAACCATTGTGTTAACCCTTTTAGTAAGTTTTGAGTTGTTGTGTCAAGGAAATATTTTATATATTTCGCTACGATGTGCAACTCTTTGGCATAAAATAGTTTGATTTTCTTGATTAAGAGTTAAACCAATTCTATAATCTCCTACTCTAATTTTATATTTATCTTTGTAACCTTTCATTTTACCAAGATAAGCTAATTCAAAGGGATTTTCTATTTCTAATTCAGTAAAAACAATTGCTTCTATGCGAGATTGTACATCTTGAGGTAAAGAAGCTAATTCTTTGAGGAATTTTTTGGTATATTCAACTTTCCATATTGTTATTTTTCAGTAATTTTAAATATTTGATAGCTTCACTTTTAGAAAGAATTTCATCAGTTTCTACTTCTTCCATGAGTTTTGCTAATCCATAATTTTCTAATATTTCTTCTATTTGTTCAAATTCGGTGATAGGAATTTGTACAGCGATTGGTTTTTGATTTTGATCTAATACATAGTTTTTATTGATTTGTAGCATTGATTTTACTCCTAAATCATTAGGTAGATTATAGCATATTGTGTGAATTAAGTCGGCATAACTTAAACACGCTAAAATATCTTCTTTGGTTAAATAAGGAAAATTTGCTAAGATTTCTTCAAAGGTCATCCCCGATGCTAAATAGGAAAGAACATCATAAACGGTAATTCTCATACCTCTAATACAAGGTTTTCCGCTTCTCTTTCCTGGTTCTATGGTAATAATATCTTTGTATGACATAATTAACTTCTGATCAAATTTCATAGTTGATAATTATATTTTAGATTAAATTCGATCTTTTAAGTTAATATATCATTTTGTCTGATAGCGTAGCGTAAGCCATATCAGGATGTCCAGGATTTGAGGATTTACAGGATGTTAAGATAAAAATGTATTCATAATTTAGATTAACTGATAGTATCCTCTTCTACAAGTTCTGAATCGAACCTTAACCACTCCTGAAAAAGTTCTTTAATCCATTTACTCACATCAGGATATTTCTCATCAATCGCTTTTAATCTATTTTTCATATTCCTTTGATAATAACTTTGATATTCTAAATTTCTCACAGCGATAAAATTTAATGTATAGGTTAACATTCTTAATCTAGCCATAGCTAATTTTAAATTACGTCGTGAATAATTATCAAATTTTTGTGAATTTTCTTTATATTCAGTAAAAGGAGAATAGAGATTATCTTTAATGATTTTCTTGAACTCTATATTATCTAAATCTAATTCATAAAAAGCATCACTACAAATTTCATAGTTAATTTTATTTCTTATTTCTGATTCATTTCCTAATTCAAAAGATTGGATTCCAATATTCCAATACCTGTCAATTCCTTTAGGATTTCTGAAATGACTAAAATTTTCAAAAAAACGTTTGAATTGTCTTTGATGTTCATCTGATGAGTTAGCAATACCTATGATATGAATATTCTTTTTTTGATAATCTTTTTCTATGCAATCTATAGAACGTGATACCCAAGTTGTAAAATTTAGTTGGGTTCTATTTAAACCTTGTATTAAGAAAAAATTAGCATAGTAGGATGTTACAAAACCCCAACTGAAATATCCTTGTTTAATCAAATTATCAGCAGCACAAATATTTAAAATTGCTTTAGAAAGGAGTTTTTCTATATCTGTCAGTATGTAATTATTGACATTGGAAATAATAAATCCTTGTTCATAATCTCCTTTAGATTTATCCTTTTTAATCAAATAATCTTTAAAAGAAATTTTAGCATCACTATTACAATTGTTAAAAGCAATAGCAATTTCCTCAAATGTTAATGACACCCTTTTAAATCTCCAAATTAATATTTTAGTTAATCTCCAATCATGACTACAAAATCTTCTCTAACTGCTTTTTTTAATTTGCTTTCTAGCATTTCAGCAACTTTTTCTTGCGCTTTAAAACCACCACCACTTGGTAAGTTATCTTTATCAAATTTAAATTCTTGAATTAGTTCCAAAACTTTAATAGTATTTTCAGTGTTAAACATTTTGTGTTTTTGCATAACCACATTAAAAATTTCATAAAATGCCTTGATTAGTCCACCAAAACCAACGGTTTTTAAAATATATGATTTAGGATTATCCCATTGTTCTAAGAATACTGCTTTAATAGAACGAAAATATATTTCAAAAATTTTATATTGCTGTTCAAAACCATAATTAGCAAGTTTTCCTGTTTTCGGTTCTACATAATCTTTAATTTGATTGACAAATTCATTTAAAGAGATACCAAAACCACCTTCTCCTGTTGTTCTAATTAATTCATACAAGGGACTTTCATCTGTTTCATTTAATCTAATAGCAATTTCTCTAGCGCGTCTTTCTGCTGTTACTCCTTCTCCATCAAAATCTTCAATGTCTCCTTCTAATAAGTCCATTAAATCTAAATAAAGAGATGCTGGAACACCTTTTTGAGTTTTGTTAATTGTGACAAATAATCTTGCTTGATCTTTAACTGATAATCCCAAGGTTGCAATTACCATTAGTGGAAAATCAGGGTTTGCATCATAACAACCGTTGACTCTATGCTGTCCATCTATAATTAAACCGAGAGAGTTTGTATCTTCTAAAGTGAGTAAGTTATCATTTTCTTGATAGTCAAATTTGCCTTGATCAATGTTAACTAAAATAGAATTAGGTATAATACCTTTTCCATTGATATAATTTTTAATTTCTTTGATTCTGGTTTTAGAAAATGATCTTTGATATCCTAGTTTTTTATCATCAATTCTTCTGGAGACATCAAAGCGTTCATATATCGTTTTGGCATTAGTTATAAAAACAAGCATAGGTATCTCGTTTTGAATAATTTTAAATGCTGGGATTTTAATGTTTGTGGTCATTGTTGATGTTCCTTGATATATTTTGATTTATTAATTGTAGCATATTGTCTTAAATATTTAATCTAAGGTACTGCAAACTCTGTAAAATTCCGAGTTTCAGGATCATGAAAAGCTAAACAATATCTTCTTTAACTTTAATCACCTAAATTAAGAGAAATTATCAAAGCTAAATTGACTTTTTCTATGAACATTGGTGATAAGATACCTAATCTTTTCTGAAAAACAGACTGATTCACAGTTGCTATTTTATCACTTCTAATTATTGAGCTTTTTTTCAGACCAGTTTCCTGAAAATCATCGTCTTTATCAGACACTAAAACCCAAGTATCTCGTAAATTACCATCAGGTATTTTTGAGAAAATCCCCAAAATAATTACTTCTTCTCTGTGAATAGCAATAACTAAAGCTGGTCTAAGTTTATTACTGCTTAAATCGCTAAAGGGAAAGGAAACTAAACAAATTTCATGAATATTCGGTTTCATCATTATAAATATCCTCTTCTGGATCATTCCACTCTGTAAATCCTGTTTCTGCTAATTTCATAAACTCTCTTATTTCCAATGCTTTTCTAATTTCTGCAATTAATTCGTTAATTTCTTCTACAGGAAATTGGAGAATCATGGCTTTAATTTCCTCTTTTTTTACTGTCATTATTCATAACTCCTTATTTTTATTGATTTGTAGCATTGATCTTACTTTTAAATCATTAGGTTGATTATAGCATATTGTCAGAATCAGGATATCCAGGATTTGAGGATTTACAGGATTTATTAATTAACTAACAGCAAAATTTGTAAATGGTCTAATTCGAGGATGACGAAATCCTAGTACAATGTCTTCTTTAGGAACACCTGCTGCGATTAAATCATTGGCGATACCTTCTTCTGTATCGTCATATTGAATCCAAATTTTTTGATTTATTACATCTATATGAATTGGTGTTGCGTGAAGATATTTATCATTATTCCATCCCATATCTAATACTAAATAATGCCCTCTTTCATCATCAAATAAAACCTGAGAAGTGTAACCATCGGGTATGGAGGCGCGATATTCGGCATTTTCTGTTAATATTCTTTTGATAATTTCTTGATATTTTAGTTTTGTATCCATTGTACTATCTCCTGTAATATATCGTTAAATACAATCAGCTTGATAATTTGATTTTTAATTAGAATATGTCCTATTTCTATTGTAAACACACTTTGATAAACTGGTTGGGAAATGGCTAAATATAAATCTCGCTGTTCTCCAATCTCATTAAGGATTTGTTTGTATAAAATATACTGTCCTAATGCTTGTTCTAAGTCTTTAACGTCTGATGCACTGACAAAACTTTTGATTTCAACAACTATTTTTTCTGTTCCTTTTTCTGCACTAATTAAGCGTTCTGCACCTAAATCCGCAGATAATCGTTTGTTTCCTATTTGTAGAGGAAAGGGATCATGGGTAATTGTCCAACCGTCTTTTTGTAAGGCGATTTTTACAGTATTATGGTAGATATCTCTTCTGGACATGATCAAAAGTTAAATTTTGAGGTGAGGTTTAATTTATAATATCATTTTGTCGGAATCAGGATATCCAGGATTTTAGGATTTACAGGATGGGGTTATTTTTTGTAACTATATTTTGAAAATTACGTTACTCCTGATCTAATTTACATTGAGAAATAAACTCTTGAATTTTAATCTTATTTTTAAATGAATTACTCATCATTAATGATATACATAAATCAGGGTTGAATTTGATACTTTTATTTTTGCATTGATAATAAATATGTAATAAAATAATATTGTCAATTTTTATAAGTATTTCTTCTTGAGAAGAAGTTGTTACTATGGATAAATTAGCTGTATCGTTTAAATCTTCATTTTTAACAATATAACCAGCTTTATAAAGGAGAGAAGAAGCTGCTCTAATTTCTCCACGACTATAAAGATTATTAAAGGTATCAAATAAAAATTCAAGCTGTTCTGATGTACTAAATTTTTCTTTAAACTTTTGATTGAGTTTTACAAGAACTTCACATAGTAATTTTTTCTTGCACAACCTTAATCCAATTTTCTTTAATAATCGTTTATATAACTCTGTGGAAACTTGAATATTTTCGTTTTGATTATTTTTTTGTTCAGAGACAATTTTTATTTCTTCATTATTATCTTCTGCTGATTTTGCAAACCAGGTTGTTTTTTGTTTATCTAACCTTAAAATAACAATATCAGGAACACTTTTTAAAAATGATAAAAATTTTGAATAACCTAGATTTCTTTCATCAAATGAAGGGTCAAGTTCTAAAATTGCTGTTTTAAGAACAGATACAGCAATTTCATCAGTATTTCTGGCTAAAATTTTATCTAATAATTCTAAATAAGATTCTTGCATTTCTTTGTTTTCTACAGAAGATGTAATTATATCAATATTTGTAACATTTGTATCTGTATAAATAAACCGATTGCATGATTTTTTAACAACTTCACTTAATTTCGATTTTGGACCTATCCCAACAACAGATTTTCCTAGTTCTTTTAATCTTCTAAATAACGGGGAAAAATCAGCATCTCCTGTAGCTAGTACAAACCATTGAAGATCGGGAACTCTTGTTAAATATTCCATCACATCAACTACAATTTGAATATCAGCAGAATTTTTACCCTTAACTGGATGATAAACATGAACAAACTCAAACCCTAATAAATTTAATTCAGATTGTCTTTTACTAACAGATGGTAAACTAAAATCACCGTAAGCACGACGAACTACAACACTACCTAATTCACTAGCTCTATCAAGTAGCGTTTCTCCTCCATCTAATTTAAGCCAACCAGCTAGGTTTTCAATATCTAAAAAAATGCCGACTTTATCTATCATAAATTAATTTTATTAAATCTACGCTAATGCAAATTCTGTCAACTTCCGAGTTTCAGGATCATGAAAAGCTAAAACAATATCTTCTTTTAGTACACCTTCTTTTAATAACTCATTTGCAATACCTTCTTCCGTCCAATCTTCCTCAATGTAAATTTTCTCATTTTTAATTCTCACATAAACAGTAATACCTCTAATTTTATGATCATTCTGCCACCCTGTTTGAAACCAAAGATATTGATCTCTTTGTTCATCAAAAGCTAAAATACTATCAACACCATCAGGATTAGGTGTTTGTGATGCTAACTGTTCATATTCAGTGAGAATTTTCTTGATTACATTGCGATATTCATTTAATTTATCCATTGTATTATCTCCTGTTTATTCAAATCAACAACTATTAATTTTAAATCATTTTCTTGCATGATGAAGGATACCGCTTTTTGCAAAAAGAAAGATTTATAAATACCACGACTTACTCCTAAATAAATTTTAGCTTCAGGAAGAATGACTTTCAATAAGGTACGATAAATAATATATTGCCCTAAAGCTGTTTCAAATTCACGCATTGGTGAACGACTGATAAAACTCTTGATTTCTACAATAATTTGCTGTCCATTGCGTTCAATTTCTAAAGTTCTATCAGCTAATAAATCAGCAAATAATTGTATCTCTTCATACTTAATAGTATAAGGATCACGAATAATCATCCAACCATCTTTAATTAAGGCGTTTTTAATTGCTTCATGGTAAGTATCCCTGGCTGACATAAAAATTCAATTTAGTAACATTTTAACAATTTAATTATAAACCACAAACTGTCTATTTCTGACAAATTCGTTTACCAGTAACTCTTGTAACAATTCCTGTAGAATAAAATAAAGAAAACAAGATATTGCAGGAGAAAAGCTGAATTATGTTAGCAGAATATCAACAACATACCCAAGAACGGGCAAAATTAGATATTCCCCCCTTACCGTTAGACCTAAAACAAACATCAGCATTATGTGAATTACTCAAAAATCCCCCTAAAGGACAGGAAAATTTATTGTTACATTTATTACGCGATCGCATTCCCCCCGGAGTTGACCAAGCTGCTTATGTCAAAGCTGGTTTCCTCACTGCTATTGCTAAACAAGAAATCACCAGTCCCCTAGTTTCTCCCATCGAAGCAGTAGAATTACTAGGAACAATGGTAGGCGGTTATAATGTCCAATCCTTAATTGATTTACTCAGTTCCTCTGTAGCAGAAAACGCTGCC
>JBJUHT010000003.1:0-9801 GCA_046070105.1 Dolichospermum sp. | reverse complement strand
AAAAAAATTTACAGTTTATATTGCCTATTTTTCAAAAATTGTCAATAACTCGCAATTATTGACAATCCCTAAAAATTTATTTAATCCTGAAACTCTTTCCAGTCAACACTTGTAAGTTATTCTCTTACATCGAACTCAGGTGACCACTGACAACTGACCACTAACAACTGACCACTAACCACTAACCACTAACGATAGAATCAAACTAGATTATTCATTATAAAGCCATCAAGAACCATGCCCTCTGATATTGCTGTCGAGAAGAAAAAGTTAAAAAATCCACCTTTGCAAATGCACTACTTAGGTGATAAGGTTTTGCGTCAACCAGCAAAGCGTGTGACTAAAATAGATGATGAACTCCGCCAACTAGTGCGCGAAATGCTCCAAACTATGTATAGCTCAGATGGTATCGGTTTGGCCGCACCTCAAGTTGGTATTAATAAACAGCTAATTGTTATTGATTGTAAACCAGATGACCCCAACCATGCGCCATTAGTATTAATTAACCCTACCATTAAACAGGTCAGCAGTAAGCTCTGTGTGGCTCAGGAAGGGTGTTTGAGTATTCCTAACGTCTTTTTAGATGTAAAACGTCCAGCAGAGGTGACAATAGCCTATAAAGACGAGTATGGCCGTCCGCAAACATTAAAGGCTGATGATTTACTTGGTCGTTGTATTTTACATGAATTAGATCACCTCAATGGCGTGGTATTTGTAGATCGTGTAGAAAATTCCTTGACTTTAGCCCAGGAGTTATCTAAAAATGGCTTTTCATATCAAACGGTCAAACCAGTAGCATAGGGTGGTCTAGTAGTGTATTTAACTCCAAAAAGCGGTTTATTTTTAGGTGGTGCTTGTGTAACAGCCATTGCGGCTGTTGGTTCTGTTTTTGAACTCAGTTATGGAGAACCAGATTTTGGTGTCTTAAATACCACTATTATTCTAGCTTTGAGTATTCCTCTCACGGCATTCTTTTTTATTGCCGCAGTTAGGGATGCACGGGCTAATATGAAATAAGCATTAGGTATTTATTGGGTTTGAATAACAAAAATAGGTTCTTCGGTACTTGTTTGCTAAATTACTAATTGGGTCAGAGGGAATAGGGAACAGGTAAAAGGATGAATGAGAAATGTATATTTCACCCTTTTACCTTTTATTTTTATTTTTATTTTTATTTTTATTTTTATTTTTATTTTTATTTTGTATTCCCAGATACGGCTCACAAACCATAAAACAAAATAAAGAAATCCAGCTTTCATCAAGCAAAACCATACTATAATAATAGTATTAGGTAATACATAAAATCTGTCTTTACTGTCATTAAAGCAACGATTCTCAAGCTATGAGTACAACTTAATATTCTGAAAATATCTGACCTAAATAGCTGTTTTCGTCTTATAGGTTAAGGGATTTCTTTTGAGTACAAAAATGCTGTATCCCTAAATCAAAAATACCAGTACCCCAGTTAGAAAAAGCTAGTACCCCTACCCCAACAGAAAATGTAAAGTTCTGTTAAAGAGGGGTTGAAACCTATTGAGTACCAAGGTAATAAATTTAATAAATCTAATCCCCGTTACTAATTTTGTCCCTGTGAAAGTTATCTGATATAAGCATGAAAACACTACAGGATTTTTTAACCTCACAGAATCAAGGCACCAGTCCTTAAACAGTATCAGTACAAAAATGTCAAAGGAATCTGAATTACTCATGGCATACAATTGTAAATTTTTAAATATTGGTGAACAAGTTTTGCAAATTCCTCTAGGTGATAGATGGTGTATTTATCACCGTTTGCAAGAGTTAATGATTACTTGTTCCTGTCCTCCGGATGGATCTTTGCGTATCCAAGTGAATAACCTTCAAGAAGCGATTCTGGTGCGTAGTACATTAATGCAATTTTTTGCTTCTCGTCATCAATTGGTGACATGGTTAGAGAATTGTTTGTGTAATGGTGTGGAGTTTTGAGAATTTTGGCAATGTCTAATTAAAAGATTACCAATAATTCTTGATGCAAGTCTGATTGATTATCAGTCATTGTTCGCTCACAAACTCTCTTGCATATTCAAGATAATTCATCTAAGCTTAGATTCACCCAATTGGCGAAAACTAAAATAATTAGTCATTGCTTATGGGAATAACTTGTACTTTATATTGATTGCGATTGTCAATGTCCAATTATGGTGATTAATAGTAGTAATAAGAAGTTATTGCAATTCCTACAAAAAGAACTAGCACTTTCCACGGCTGATATTGCAGTAGCAACGCGACACCCTGAATTTAATCATTGTCCTTTACCGATGCTGCTTTGGCAATATGGTTTAGTGGATTTACAGCAATTAGACAGAATTTTTGATTGGCTTGCAGAACATTCTTAGTTAAGGTAGATGAAAAATTATCAGTGAACTTCAGAGGTACAATTAATTATGATTACTAGTTTAATTGCTGGTATGAGTATGTTATTTTTGACAGGATTTGTTAATGTTTATCTAGGTTATTGGTTGCTGACAAAATCCACAAATAATACTACCAAAAATATTTGAAAAGTTATACCAATTTTTGGTTTTCTATCATACAGATGCCAGAGAAATATTGGAGTAATAATTAAGGATCGTAAATCATAATTCATGATTTATTCGCTCAATCAAGTATTTATTGTACATCTACCCTCACTCAGAATTGTAGCGAACAAGGATATTACAAAAAACTCCGCTAGAGGGATGTTAAAATGTATGAAATCATGATTAATGATACGACATTACGTGATGGAGAACAAGCGGCAGGTGTTGCTTTTAACCTAGAAGAAAAAGTGGCGATCGCTCAATTCTTAGATACCATTGGTGTCCATGAATTAGAAGTAGGAATTCCCGCCATGGGTGAGGAAGAAATTCGCGCCATTGTTGCCATTCGTAACTTAGATTTACAAGCTAAATTATTAGGTTGGAATCGCGCTGTATTATCAGATATAAAAGCTTCTATAGCCTGTGGATTGGAGCGAGTACATATTGCTATTCCTGTATCTGGAGTACAAATTGCAGCTAAATTTCATGGTCAATGGCGAGTAAGTTTACAAAGACTAAAAGACTGTATTAGCTTCGCATTAGATCAAGGTCTTTGGGTATCAGTTGGTGGCGAAGATTCTTCTAGAGCCGATGAAAATTTTCTCCAAGATGTTGCTCTTTTATCGCAAGAATGGGGAGCGTCACGATTTCGTTTTTGTGATACAGTTGGGGTACTTGATCCCTTCAGCACTCACATAAAAGTTCAGCGTTTAGTATCAACCCTATCAATTCCTATTGAGATTCACACCCATAATGATTTTGGACTAGCAACTGCTAACGCCTTAGCCGGAATCAAAGCCGGTGCTATGTCTGTCAATACCACTGTTAATGGATTAGGAGAAAGAGCCGGAAATGCAGCCCTAGAAGAAATAATTATGGCTCTCAAATGTATCTACGGTGTTGATTTGAATATTCAAACTCAACAATTGTTAAAACTATCTCAATTAGTTGCTAAAGCCTCCGGCGCTAATGTTCAACCTTGGAAAGCAATTGTGGGTGAAAATACTTTTGCTCATGAGTCTGGTATTCATGCTCATGGTGTACTCCAAAACCCCATTACTTATGAACCATTTTCCCCCGAAGATGTGGGTTGGGAACGGCGTTTAGTCATAGGTAAACACTCTGGCCGCCATTCATTATCTAACTTATTAGAACAGCATGGAATCTTTCTTGATTCTCAAGAAACCCAAGCTATTTTAGATATAGTTCGTCAACAATCAATTCTCAAAAAACGTAGTCTCACTACAGAAGAATTATTAAATTTAGTCAGCGAAAAAAGGTATTCCCATGCAACGTGATGAAATAGAACTGAACTCGCAACCTATTTTTGAAATTGGTCAAAAAGTCCGAGTTAAGAAACTAATCAAAAACGATGGAACTTTTCCCGGTCGAGAAATTGGGGAAGTTTTAGCAAGAATTGGTGATGTGGGTTATGTATCCAGTATCGGCACATTTTTGCAAGCTTATTATATCTATGCTGTACATTTTTTGGAAACAGGGTACATCATCGGTTGTCGAAAAAGAGAACTAGAATCTGCTGAGGAAAAACATGAAAGTAATGTTGCGAATGAATGATGCTAATACTTTAGTTGTCTATGTCGCTAAAAAAGACTTAGAAGAAGAAGTAGTCAAACAAACAGATAGTGAAACAGGTAAAATTCTGACTTTAGCTAATGGTTGGGAATTAGAATTTAGTGAAATACCAGATAAAAGCTGTTTACCTTTAACTGTGGAAGCTAAACGTCTTTCTTAAAAACTGAGAAAATATCAAGAAGGTAAAAGTTAGAAATCTCTTTTTTCCTCTTCCTTCTTGCTGGTAATTATCAATATTACCCCAGTAAAATGGGGTTTATTATTTTCTTTTACAAAGGTTGAGTTATTGAAAATGAGTCAAAAATATCTGACATTATCGGCATTAAATATTGAGGGACAATTTTTAGGATTTGTGGGTAAGAAAACAGGTAAATGTAAACATTTACGGTTAGGAATTGGCTCAGAAAATATCAAAATCAAAGTTCCTAATAATTTATATTCTTCTCTGGTTTCGTCTTTATTGCCCGGTGAACAAATTCGCATTAATACTATTAGTAAATTAAACCTCCGCAACCACAAGCTAAAACTTAAAGCTGATCAAATCGAAGCGGTTGGTTTTTGTCCTCTAAAAAATCCCCTTCCTCAACCCAAAGCTAAAATTATGGTATGTCAAAAATCTGGTTGTTTGAAACGAGGTGGAAAGGGGTTATTATCAGATTTAGAAAAAACCTTGGGCGATCGCGGTTTATCTGATCAAGTCATCATTGAACATACGGATTGTCAAAAACGTTGTAGTAGCGCCCCAAATTGTGTTTTAATGTTAGGTAAAAAGCAATATAAACAAGTTCATCCAGAAGGTATAGCCTCTTTGTTAGAAAATCATTTAATTGGTTATTAATTCTGGTACATCTACTGTAATTGAATCTTCATCTTGAGATACAAGATAATGTCTTAGTATTTTGATTAATGGCACAGTTTTATACTCCTAGTTATCAGATAAAATCTTGAGGATGAATGATGGTAATTTCGGGAACAGCTATAAAATCTTTGGGGTTTAAAGTTAAAATATGGCTGATATTATGAGCAAGCATCACTGCTAATATGTGTATATCGTGAGTGCGTTTACCAGAAATATTATATGTTGTCACTAAGTTGAACCAAATAGAAAATACATCAGGTGTTTCTTCTAATAAATTAAATTGATTTATTAGCATTTGTACTGCTTGAGTTGTTTGTGCTACCGTCCATCCTAATCCATTAACATTAACAGGACGAGTAGCAACAACCCAAAATTCAATAATCACTTGAGAGGTAATAAAACATTGATGATTATTAGATATTAAATATTTAATTGTTTTATCAACTAGATGAAAATCAGGAGATGTGATATCTCTTGAACGTAACAGAATATTGGTATCTAATAAGTAATTACTCATGCTCCTCTATCATCATAAATATTTTCTCGACGTAGTGCTTCATCAGGAAGATTAACAGAACTTTGAGGAGCTTTTTCTATCCACTCTTGCCAAAGTTTTAATCTTTCTTCAGGTGTTAAAGGCTTTTTAGTCTGTCTGTTTAAATCCTGATAAATTAACCTTTGTTGGAAAAGTTGTTTTTCTTCGGGAGTTAATTTTAACACAATTTCTACAAGGGAGTCAACAAGTTGTACATTCATAATTATTTATGTCATTTACTAGGTTATAGGCAATATTACACTGTATATCAATTATAGACCCTAAACTGTCTGAATCAGGATACCCAGGATGAAAGGATTTACAGGATTGTTATTTGATGGTTAATGGCTGGTGTTTATCATATTTTATTTTGTCAGAATCAAGATAACCAGGATTAGAGGATTAACAGGATTGTTATTTGATGGTTAATGACTCAGTTTATAATATTTTATTTTGTCAGAATCAGGATAACCAGGATGATAGGATTAACAGGATTGTTATTTGATGGTTAATGGCTGGTGTTTATGTATTTATTCTGACATCTTACTTCATAAATATTTATTTACTTTTCTCTATCCTAATCATCAATAACCAACCTATAATTAAACAATCACATCCTGTACATCCTCAAATCCTGGACATCCTGATTCTGACAATAATATGCTATTTTGAATATTGGATTGTCTGATTTTCAATTTCTCGTAACAATGGAACTGTGTTAAACTGGGATAGTAAATCTTCAATAGACTGTTCCCCCTCTTTTGATAAGCCAGTAAAACTCAGTAATTCAATGGGGATAATCGGTGAAACCAGAATTTCGTGCAAATTCAAAAACTCTTCTGTAAACCATGAATTAACTGTTATATCATCGGCTAGATAGTAAATAAAAATATTGGTATCATAAAGATATTTCATTCTTCCCATTCCTGACGCAGAGTATCTAAATGAGCTAACATTGCTGCTTTTTTATGCTTTAAAATTCCTTTTGCTTGAATAATTTTTTCATAGTCTTTTTTCCAATGTAATAGCATTGATTCTGGTACATCTACTGTAATTGAATCTTCATCTTGAGATACAAGATAATGTCTTGGTATTTTGATTAATGGCATAGTTTTATGCTCCTGTTTCTCTCAATTCAAATTGTAACATAAATTAATAAATTCAGATTTTCTACACCTTGCTGACCATGTTTAGTACCTAAAACAATGGATGCTTCTACATAACCTGGAGAAGAAAGTAAACATTCTGCACTTTTGTTAATAAGTTCAATAAATATCAATTCTTCAGGTTCACCATAAATAATTGCCATAATAGCAGAAGTATCAATAACCATTATTCTGGGATTCCAAACTCGTTATAACCAATAATTTCATCAGGAGTTCTGCTATCAAGAACTGGTAAATTTCTAATCTGATGACAAATACTCCGAACAAGATTAATATCAATTTTATTCTCTTTGTGCTTTAGCAGGGAAAGAGGATGAACTTGATATAAAAGTTTTCCTGTTATTTCCATCCCAGCAAAATTTGGGGGAAGTTTCAAGTATAAACAACCATTTTCATCTACACGAGCATCAAAATTAATTTGTTGCATTGTCTTTTCTGATCATCAATTTAATTACAGGATTTTTGATTTTACCTCTATTCCCATTGTAACATATTGTCTGAATCAGTTTGTCAGAATCAGGATACCCAGGATTAGAGGATTAATCAATTAACAAAAGGATTCTCAATCTTTAGGTCAGTAATTGCTTGAAAATCACTGACATTTCTTGTTACTAAAATAGCGTTTTCAATTATTGCTGTAGCAGCGATAATTGCATCAGGAAGTTTAATTTTGTAATTTCTCTTTAATTGGATGGTTTTATCTTCAATTTGTTGTGATAATGGAACTATAGTAAACTGAGATAACAAATCTTCAATACATTTCTCTTCTTCCTGTGACAAACCAGCAAAACTCAGTAATTCAATACGAATAATTGGTGAAAGTAGAATTTTGTGTAAATTCAAAAACTCTTCTGTAAACCATGAATCAACTATTATATCATCGGCTAAATAGTAGATAAAAATATTTGTATCATAAAGATATCTCATTGATTCCACTCCTGACGCAGATGATCTAAATGAGCTAACATGGCAGATTTCCTATGTTTTAAAATACCTTTAGCTTTACTAATTTTTTCATAGTCTTTTTGCCAATTTAATAGTATTGATTCAGGTACATCTATTGTAATTGAATCTTCATCTTGAGATACAAGATAATGTTTTGGTATTTTGATTAATGTCATAGTTTTATACTCCTGTTTCTTTCAATTCCCATTGTAACATATTGTCTGAATCAGGATAACCAGGATTATAGGATTTACAGGATTGTTATTTGATGATTACTAGACGTGAATGATGTATTGATTATTACAGTAATTTCATAAAAATTAACCTTTCTTCATACTAATCATCAACAACTAACCAACAATCAAACAATCACATCCTGTACATCCTTAAATCCTGGACATCCTGATTCTGACAAAATTAAAATTATGTAAACAACTAGCAAAATTAACCAAATATGCTATTTTAAATACAGCATACATCAAACCAACCATTAACCAATCATGAATAATCCACAACAACCAGGAAAATACGATGCTGTACTTGGTGGTAATAGTCCATCAATAGAAAGTGCGGCGGTTTTAGGTGGTATTGAAGGGGTAAAATTGCGGTTGCAAAATTCAGATGCAAGGGTGAGAATTGCTGCATTACAGCAAGCTTTGAATTATGGAGAACAGGGTTTAGATTTAGTAATTGCAGGTTTAAATAATGAATCTTGGGATGTTCAAAATGCAGCTTATTTAATATTAAATAAAAGAACCGAAACGAAAGTAAAACAAGCCTTAATTTCTAATATCCAAGGGGTAAAACTAGAAGAAATTGAAGTAGTAACAGTCAACAATTTTGGGGAAATTATTCAGCGTCAGCAGCGTGTAGCTAGATATTTTACTGAAGATTTGGGTAATGGTGTGACATTGGAAATGGCTGCAATTCCTGGTGGTAATTTTATGATGGGTTCACCGGAAGACGAGAAAGGAAGATATCCTAGTGAAAGTCCCCAACATGAAGTTACAGTTCCTAGTTTCCTTATGGGAAAATATCCAGTAACACAGGCACAATATCAAGCGATTATGGGAACTAACCCTTCTTATTTTAAAGGTAATGGTTGGACTTCGCTCACCGACCAACGCCCTGTAGAAGGAGTAAGTTGGCATGATGCGGTTAAATTCTGTGAACTGTTAAGCCAAAGAACAGGAAGAAACTACAGATTGCCCAGCGAAGCACAATGGGAGTATGCTTGTAGAGCCGGAACTACCACACCTTTTTATTTTGGAAAGACGATTACAACAGATTTAGCTAACTATGATGGTAATTACACTTACGCTTCTGCTCCTCAAGGTGAGTATCGTAAACAAACCACAGATGTAGGCACTTTTCCCCCTAACGCTTTTGGTTTGTATGATATGCACGGAAACGTCTGGGAGTGGTGTTTCGATAATTGGGTAGATAACTATAATAACGCGCCTACAAATGGTAGTGCTGTGACAAGCTCAAGTAACAAAAAGTTGCTGCGCGGCGGTTCTTGGCTCAACGATCCTGTACATTGCCGTTCGGCTTATCGTGACTCTTATGATGCGGGCTTTGGCTACCGCGATTACGGTTTTCGTGTTGTGTGTGGTGCTGCGTGGACTCTGTAGCCCTTTATACTCTTACCCTCTTGCCCTTTACCCTCTTTTCTTTTCCCTTCTTCCTCGCCGTCAGGCGATCATTTTTTTTGTCTGAATCAGGATAACCAGGATGATAGGATTGACAGGATTGTTATTTGATGGTTAATGGCTGGTGTTTATGTATTTATTCTGACATCTCGCTTTAGGAATATTTACTTTTCTCTATCCTAATCATTAACAACTAACAAATAATTAAACAATCACATTTTGTACTTCTACTTCGCTCAGTAACCGGATATCCTGATATAGCTAAGGCCACGCTTCGCTATCAGACAAAATTAAAATTATGTAAACAAATAACCAAATGCCCTAAATATGCTATTTTAGATACAGCATACATGAAACCGACCATTAACCAATCATGAATAATCCACAACAACCCCTAGAGTATGATGCTGTGCTTGGTGGTGAAAATCAAATATCAAGTAGTCATGATCTGAAAATGACCACAGAAAGAGCGATAAATTTATTAAAAGCTGGT
>JBJUHT010000002.1:0-5000 GCA_046070105.1 Dolichospermum sp. | reverse complement strand
TCAGCCATTTTGACACCCAAAAACAAAAGGAAAGATGCCAAAAAACGGCGACTTTCGGAAAGTGACTCTGAAAACCATGTGCAGCTTACTCTCTGGTAGCAGGGGTTGCTAACAGCACAGGATGTCATGTTGTTGGCAATTCATTAATAGACGCATTGAAAAATCATGAAAATGTTGCTAACAGCACAGGATGTCATGTTGTTGGCAATGACTGATACCCGTAAAGCTAAATGTTATTTACTGGGAGTTGCTAACAGCACAGGATGTCATGTTGTTGGCAATGTCTTTACCAAAATCATTACAGGATAACGATTTGAGTTGCTAACAGCACAGGATGTCATGTTGTTGGCAATTCGATTTAATAGCAGTATCCAGAAACCGGAACACCGTTATTGTTGCTAACAGCACAGGATGTCTGTTGTTGGCAATGGTAACTGTGAATTATCAGGGGACAGCATCAGGTTAGTTGTAACCTAAAGCGAGTAGGTAGGATTTGAACCTCCGATCACAGATTGGACACCTGCTGCTTTACCACTCAGCTATACCCGCAAAATTATTATATCCTATTTCTTTCTTTTTGGATATGGTTTAGATAAAGGTAGTATTTTTTCTTTCATTTCTGGAGTTAATGGGAACAGATATTTATGTTTTCCTGGGACAGAAACCCATTTTGCACTAGCATCTATATTTTCCTTAATCCATTCTAAGTTATTAGTCCCAAACCTGCTATCCACAGTTCTTTTATGATAAAGCCTTCCTTTTATTTTTAATTCAGAAGATAGAGAAACGCCTTCATAAATCCAGTTACCACCTTGATAAATACCTCCATGATGCCCTTCTCCTGAGTCTGCATAAGAAATAATAAGTTTAAGTCCAGGTGATTGTTTTTTTAATAATTTTAATGCTATTGATAAAAGTTTAGTAACAGGTGTTGAATGTTTATTTAATGCCACCCTTACCAATTCCGCTATTTCTGTCTGCATTAATCTATAAGGACTGCCAATATTTTTGTTTACACCCCACCCAAAAATAATGCACCCAATATACTTATTATTTTCCCATACGCCTATCTTGGCCACTTTACCAGCGGGGACGCACTTACTATAATGCCAATTTTCACAAGCATATTTAGCGGCTTCGTAAGAACACCAATCTAATTTTAAATTTACCTTTTCACTCATATTAATTGTGTGAACTCCTCACCACAATGAGGGCATAAACATTTTATTTCCTTTTGTTGTTTTTCATCTAACTTACCTTGCTTATCTTCCCCAACAGGTTGAAAATCCGGCGTTTCCTCTTCCTCCTCATCTAAAAAACTCAATTCCAACTCATTAAAACCCGTCAAATCCAGATCAAACCCTTCATCCTGTAAAAACTCAAAATCAATCTTTAGCAGTTCAAAATCAAATCCAGTATTCATTGTCAGCTTATTGTGTGCCAACCGATAAGCTACTTTTTGAGCATCGGTTAATCCAGACACTACAATTACGGGTACAGTCTCATCGCCCCGCTTTTGTGCTGCCAACAGCCGTCCATGACCTTCTAGTATTTCTCCTTTCTCGTCAACTGCAATAGGATCTAAAAAAGTAAATTCCTCAATACTGTTTGCAATTTGTTCTACGTGGCTATCAGGATGCAGTTTAGCATTGTGTTCATAAGGGCTTAAACGTTCAATATTCCATTCCTCAACTTGACCGCGTTTAATTTTCTGTTTCATTTTTTACCTCACTTGGATCTAGTATCTCATAACCTTCTCGTTGCAATTTGTCAGCAGCCGCATTAATGTCAGCAAAATATTTTATGCCACGTATTTCATTAATCGCATCCGTTGAGCGTTTAAGTGCCTGTGACCATTGGTTGACTTCCACTGCATTATGTTGAGCGATCGCTGCTTTCCTTTCCTGCTTATTTTCTATCTTTAAATCTTCTGCTAATTGACGAGCCTTGACTTCAATAATTTTAGCAGCATAATCTCTAGCGAGTTTGTGAACTTTATAGTTTTCTGTACAGATTTCTGATAGTTCATCTGATATTTTCTCAGATGTTTTTTCAATGATCTTTTCTTGAGTTACTGTACCTAGTGAAGACTTGAAGTGTACCCTTTGCTCATGCCAGTTGCGCCCCTCAATCCTTTCACCAGACCACCTTTGAAGCGTACTCTTAACCCTGCCAGATTGTACCGACAAAGCTCGTAATCCTATATCGTCATCACATTCAACATAACGACGACGGCATTGCTCTTTAGTCCAGGGTCGTGGTAATTTCTCCCATTTCAATTTACTAATTCCTATATTAAATAAACTTTATTTAATAATTGCACATAATTAAAAAATCGCCATCCCATGATAGCGATTATCATATTATTTCCCTATCGTCTTTACAGGTACTTTTACCGTACACGCTGCTTGTGATTTTAAAAGTGCCACATTTAACGCTTCTAACGCCTCTTCTCTTTGTGAAGAATCAGCTGTATTTTTAATCAAAAAATTAGCCAAATCTGTGAACTTTGCGGTTAGTTGCCATTGTTCAGTGAATGCCATGTGCCGATTAATCAATAGATTTATTTCTTTATCAATAGCATACTTTTTCCGCCATTTACAAGCGGTTGTGGTATCTATGCCTAAAAATAACTCGCACCACTGCAAAGATTTTCCAGACTCAATTGCCTCAATAACTTTTATCTTTAATTCCGTATCATGCCCGACGTTCCCAACGGGTTTAGGATTGACACGAAACCAATATTTACAATTTTTGCATGAATATCTAAGGCCGCGCTTAACCGTGTGGTAGCTTTGGCATTTTGGGCATTTGACGCGGTTGTTGGCTATTAATCTTAGTTGCTCCAATGCCTCCGTTTCAATTTGACGGATCTTCCGTATTCCCATTCCGTGAAGTCTACCAAGCTCGCCAACAGGAATTTTGTTAATATAAAGTCCGTTGATGATTACACGCTGCAATTCCGGTAGTTTGTCTATCAATGGCGTGATTCTGTCCAGTTCTTCTTGTTGTTCACCTGTTAAAGCGTCTGGTAATTCATCTGTAATCTGATTGCACGCCGTAGCACATTCTTTAGCTAAGTCCAGTGAAATATCAAGAGCTAATGCAGCTTGTTCGTAAGTTACGCCGTGCTTTTGTGTATAGCGTTTAATTTTTTGATGGGTTTCTTGTAGCGTGCGGGGGACTTTGACTAGTCTCCCTTTATCACGAATGAATTGTAAAATTGCCCCGTTTATGAATAGAACCGCAATGCTAGAAAGTTTGCATTCTTTCTCAGGGTCAAAACGTTCAATAGCACGGATTAACCCAGTTGACCCAATCTGAATTAAATCATCCAGCGGCAGATCACAACAGTAGGCCATTCTATGGGCTACCTTGTGAACCAATCCCATATTATTAACGACTATTCTGTTTCTAATTCTGATGTCTTTCGTTTCGTGGTAATTCAGGAGTAGTGGTAAGTTATCATCGTATTTTGTTGGCATAGCAGATTATTGAAGGCGTGAGTTTAATTATTGTTATGTCAATGATATAATGAGTTAAAACCAGTTTGTGAAGAGTAATATCAACTCAAATTCATGAAATACAAACAATACTTGGATAGAATCTCTAAAGAGATAAGACGACGTGAATTAAATGATCTAGAGTCTAAGTTAATTCATTCCCTAGAATCGTCTTTAACTTATGAAGAAATAGCTGTAGGACTAAATTACGACTCTAGTTATATTGCCAATATTGCTAGGGAGTTATTTGGATTAATAGGTCAAAAACACAGGGTAAAAGTTACTAGAAAAAACCTATTTACTGTCTTAGACACATACATAGATGGTGAGCCGGAAATAGACTTTTTTGTGTGTCACGGCATCAAAGATACTGTGTTTGCTCAAGGTGTAATTCAGTTCAATAAAGATGCTATCCTGTTCAATGTGTCCTTATTCTGGAAATTAGATGTTGCCACACAATCTTTGATTTTAAAAACAAAATATCCTGTCGTTTTAAAGCTGGAAGATTTAACTCTAGATAAACTGGGAACTACTCTAGTCAACTTATCAAGACGAAAACAAGTAAGCGGAGATGCTATTTTAGAGCTATTGAGAATATTAAATAATTATAATCATGACTAAACTATTCATCCCCAATTTTACCATTTATGCCACGATACCCGATGGTGAATTTACTATAGATCCTGATACCGGAAACCATGTCAGCAATCAAACTATTCTGGAAATAAAAGCCTGGATGCAACCACAGAGAAAAAAGAAGAGGTCACCAACCACAGAGAAAAAAGAAGACCCCAGCGTAGATTTTAACAAGGTGTATTTGATTGGTTACGCCGTGACACCTAAACTTATACCACCCCGCACATTATTGGCGCGTGAGAAGTACCAGGCTATTTATCTAGAACCAATCACTAATACTCAGCAAGAGGGAACTTTTGTATTAGCACCCCAGGTAGATGAGAACCGTCCTAGAGTTGCTAAAGCACTGGCCAAAAGACTGGGGATGCAAATACAAGGTACTTTTGAATTTGGATTTTATGGTGTAAGTTAAAACCCGCCATTTCTCTAGCGCGTCGTTTTTGTACTGATAGTCCCTATGAATTAACAACGCTATGACTACAATCAACTGGAATAAAATCCCTATACCGCGTAAGCAGACAGCAACATTCAAATGGTCGTCGGAACACGCGGCTATAGTCCACGAAGGCGTAACTTTACGGAACGGAACGGAATTGCCCGCCCGCCCCTGGGTAGACGAAACAGTGCAACAATTTAATGCCACAGAAGCTTATGCTCAAAATTTTCAAGAATCAGAAGATTTTGCCCAAGCATTTACAGAAATGGCGGAAGGCTTTGGGAAGAAGGCACAGGAGATTATAGAAACTCAGATGTGGCAATGGCCACGCGAAACAGTCAGGCGAAACGGAACTGTAGTTGGTTCACCCCGTGACATTATAGACACTGGAGAATTACGAGACTCTTATACAATGGAGATACGGG
>JBJUHT010000001.1:0-18809 GCA_046070105.1 Dolichospermum sp. | reverse complement strand
CAGATACAGCAGATTCCTTTGTTATGAAGTACATCATAGCCACCTCCCTGGCTTGCGGGGAGGGGGTTGGGGGTGGGGTGATCTTGTACCTCATAACATCGGTAAGTGCTGTAAATTCAGATTTCCGACTTCTTAAACAAGTCGGAAATATTGTCACTTATTCAAGAAAATAAATGCCACATATCATAAATTTAATTGGTAAACAAGCACCTTTCCTAGCCAATTTTCCTCCACAAATACGAGATATTGACCATTAGCACGACGAAAAGCGCGGATACCGTAGGGAATATCAACCCAGCCACTTTTATTACCAACTTCTGGACCTGGACTCATCTTTTGTACAAGTTCCCCAGTTGTAGCTTTATAAACATATACTTCTGCGGTTTTGACAGTTACTACAAACACATAATCACCGGCTATACTCATAGCTGCGGTCGAGACTTTTCGCTGACCAGTAGTATCATAAGGAACTACAATTCGCCATTTTGGGGTAGGATTTCCCTGACTCCAATGATCAAAGCGCACAATTTCCGATCCTACTACTCCAGTGTCGTCACCAAATGCAGGATGTTCAATAGTAAAACCTGATAAATACATAGTATCTGTTTCGGGAAAATATTCAATTCTTCGCAAATCATTAAAGATGCTAGGAGTCTTAATTTTTTGCATCGAACTATAGCTATAAATCGGGTTTCCTTTATTATCTATTCCCTGTAAAGGATAATGACGAATACCATCTTTAATTCGCAAAGTTTTCCAAACATCACCTTTACTATCTACCCACCAACCTCCCATATAAGGATAGTCTTGACTACGATCATACTCATTTTTTTCAAATGCACCATTGCCATTAAGATCACGCCAAATCCACTCTCCTTTTTCTGGTTGATAGGGTGGCCAATTTCCAGTAATAGATTTACCTCCATTATTAGTACCAACAAACATTCCCGCAGGAATAGCAATTTTCCCATCTGTATTTGGTTGAAAACGATAAATTTGTAAAAAAGCGCCGAACATATCTGTCAGAAATAAAAAAGGTTTTCCTTGAATACGACGCACAAAAGTACCATCTGGGGATGTATGTAAACGGGGATCTTGAGAATATTTAAAAGGATTAACGGTGTAAGCTTTATAAGTCCATTGTTTACCAGCAGGCTGACTATAATCCATGACATATTGTTCTTGTTTAGTAAATACATTAATACCATCTGTTTGTGGATCAGCATCTGCATTATCTACAAATATTAATCCTAGTAATTGCCATTGTATTTGTCCTGAAGCAGAGAATTTTCTTAAATCTGTTCCTGATTTATTAAAACCATTATTGTTTATATAAAAATTGCCTTCACTATCTGTACCAATTCCCGTAATTCCATATAGTTTTGAAGCTTTTACCTCTCCTGGTACACCACTAAAAATGCCATTTTTATCGCCAAAACTATCTACACGAACTGGTTGATTATTGATATTATAAATCAGCAATTGTTGATTAATACCATTTTCTGCTATTAACAATCTACCTCGATTATCAATCGCTAATGCTGATGGTTTATCAATATCTATAATTTCTTGGGGTAATTTTTTGCCTGTTTGTGAATAATTGACAATTTTTGTAGATGTCTCACTGTTTTGATTTTCAATAATCCATAAACTTCCCTTTTTATCAATTGTGATATCTCCTGGATTATTGACAGTAAATCTATTCAATTCTTCCATGGTTTCAGTATTATAAACACGAACAATGTTTTCATTGGCATTGCTAACAAATAGTTTATTATCTACCGTTGCTAGTCCAGTTACTTGATTGCTTTTGCTGGTAATTAACATACTTTTATCCCAGCCATTTCCTTTTGCAAAAGGTGCAGGTTTTCCTTTTAAATCATAACGTCTGACACAGTACCAAATTTGATCTTTGGGAGGATAATCTTCTTTGGTTTGATCCATTCCTCCCTGAGACATAGCAATATAAATATATTTGTTATTTACTGTTATTGCTTTACCTCCTAAACGATTCCAACCATGTGTATCTTCGAGGGTAAAAATTGGTTTACCATCTTTATAAACTCCTGCTTCGCTACCAGCTTCATCCCAAAAACTATTAGTATAAATAGTTCCATCATCTTGGACATACATTCCCTGAATATTATTTTGTACTCGCAGTTTACTATTACCAATAGTATTTCCTAACCAGGAAGTTGTATAAGTGATTTCAGAAGTTTTAAATGCTTGATTTTTTAGCTCAATTTTAGTATTGTCTCTATTTCCTAAATCCAGTTTTATACCTATGAATGTGACTATTAGTCCACAGATTATACCAAGAAAAATGTTAAATATTATTTTTTTTCGCCAATATCTACTTGGAAATATAGTATGAATATATTGGTGAATTTTGCGGTGAATTTTACTAATCTGAAATAATTTATTGTTCATAGCAATTTTTGATTATGAGTTAATCGTTCTAATTATTACTGATAAACTAACCAATAAATAGGAATTTTTATATTATTTCACGGAAACTTCATCAATAAAACATAATTTTAACAATAACTAAATTATCCTTGATGTAGGAACACTATCAATATATTTTTTTGATATATTTTGCTTATAGAAATAAAATATTTTTCAGATTTAAGCTGATTTTAATTTCCAGCTTTGTATGAGAAGATAATACTGAAAAAATGATCTTGGTCATGGAACATAAAGATACAAAATACCAGACACAATCTGCGGCAATTTTGACCTTGGGTACGGGTTGGTTTCCTAAAACACCCGGAGGATTAGAACGATATATTTATGAATTAACTCATAAATTAGCAGCACAGAAAGATGAAATAGAATTGTGTGGAGTTGGTTTACCAGCAGATGCAAAAAATACACAAATTAAGTTAACTAATTTAGCTAATCCAGATAGTAAAATTAGTTCTAGACTATTCTCAATTCGTGATAACTTTAAAAAAACAAGATTAGGTAAACCTGACGCAATTAATCTCCATTTTGCATTATACAGTTTTCCGATTTTAGACATTTTACCCAAGGGAATACCTGTTACCTTTAACTTTCATGGTCCTTGGGCTTCCGAAAGTCAAGAAGAAGTAATTAATAAAAAATTTAGTATTTGGTTAAAACAAAAATTAATAGAACAAAATACTTATAATCGTTGCGATCGCTTTATTGTTCTTAGTAAAGCTTTTGGTCAGATATTACATCAAAAATATCAAATTCCCTGGCAAAAAATTCACATCATTCCTGGTGGAGTTGATATTGACCATTTTCAGAATAATCTATCACGTCAAGCAGCAAGAATCAAACTAGGTTGGCCAAGTGATAGAAGAATATTATTTACTTCCCGTCGCTTAGTTCATAGAATGGGAATTGATAAATTATTAGCAGCAATTGCTATGATTAAAATACAAGTCCCTGACATTTGGTTAGCAATAGCTGGCCGTGGTCATATTCAGGCTTTACTTCAACAAAAAACTCAAGCATTAGGTTTAGAAAATCATGTCAAATTCTTGGGTTTTTTACCTGATGAACATTTACCTCTAGCTTATCAATCTGCTGATTTAACTATAATGCCTAGTCAATCTTTTGAGGGGTTTGGGTTAGCTATTATTGAATCTTTAGCTTGTGGTACTCCGGTTTTATGTACCCCTGTAGGCGGAATGCCAGAAATTTTACAAGGCTTTTCTCCAGGTTTAATTACTGAATCAATCACGGTGGAAAGTATCGCTGATAAATTAGCACAAATTATGTTAGCTAAACTTCCTCTACCTTCTAGGGAAGAATGTCGTAATTACACAATTAAACATTATAATTGGACGAATATCGCTCAAGAAGTTCGTCAGGTTCTCTTAGCTTAAATTGATTATGAAAATTCTATTTTTAGACCAAAGTGGTAAACCTGGTGGTGCTGAATTATGTTTAGCAGATATTGCTAAACCTTATGGTGAAAATGCTCTGGTTGGTTTATTTGCAAATGGTGATTTTAGAAAGTTACTCGAAAAAAAACAAATTCCTGTGGAGGTTTTCACAACTCAACCAATTAATGTTAATAAAGACAGTGGTTTATTCCAAGCATTAAGCAGTTTAGGACAAATCATACCTTTAATTAATCAGGTCTGTCAACGGGCAAAGAATTATGATTTAATCTATGCTAATACCCAAAAGGCTTTAATTGTCGGAGCAATATCTAGTTTATTAGTTGGTCGTCCTCTGGTTTATCATTTACATGATATTCTTTCTTTAGAACATTTTAGCCAAACTAATCTCCGGGTTGCTGTTAATTTAATTAATGTTTGTTCAACCTTGGTAATTGCTAATTCTCAAGCTAGTAAAATGGCTTTTTTAAAGGCTGGAGGAAAATCAAATTTAGTTCACGTTGTTTATAATGGGTTTGAGATAAAAAATTACGATGTTGATGAGTTGGAAGTTATCAATATCAGGAAAAATCTCCAATTAGAAGATAAATTTGTGATTGGACATTTTAGTCGTCTTTCTCCTTGGAAGGGACAACATATTTTAATTGATGCTCTTTCCCTATGTCCAGAAAATGTGATAGTAATTTTAGTTGGTGATGCTTTATTTGGTGAACAGGAATATGTGCAAAATCTTCACCACCAAGTAACTACATTAGGGTTAGAAAATCGAGTCAAATTTTTGGGATTTCGCTCGGATATTCCTCAATTAATGACTATGTGTGATTTAATTACTCATAGTTCTACCGCACCTGAACCTTTTGGAAGGGTTATTATTGAAGCTATGCTGTGCGGTAAACCTGTCGTTGCTGCTGAAGCTGGAGGTGTAATAGAATTAGTAGAAAATGGTATTAATGGTTTTTTAGTCACACCTGGAAAACCTGAAGAATTAGCGGGAGTAATTAATAATTGTCTTCAAGATTCTGCAAAAACGGCGATGATTGCTAATCATGCTAAAATTACTGCTAGTCAACGTTTTGATGTTAATATTATTAATCAGCAAATTCAAGAATTATTAAAATCAATTTAAGTAGGTTGGCGTTAAAAATTGTCGTTATAGTCAGGGAACAGAAAAGAGGCTTCCAGCAACTTTACTGTTCGTTATTTATGTCGGTTTTTTTCGTTCACTTATTTAGCAGAACTTCAGATCCTCGACTGTTTGGAGAAGTCGGAGATATAGATTTTGAGAAAAAATGTATACTATGGGTATGGGTGGAATTTTTCCGCTTCTATAAATTAATAAGTGGTCAAGTAAATTGTCGTGGCTAAAGTTGTATTAGAAAACGTTTATAAAAGCTTTCCCTCCCGCAGTGGGAAATCTGCAAAGGAACACACAGACGGTACTGATAATATCAGTGTTTTACGACGTATTAATTTAACCATTGCTGATGGTGAATTTATGGTTTTAGTGGGTCCGTCTGGTTGCGGTAAAAGCACTTTGTTGAGGCTAATCGCTGGTTTGGAGGTGATGACTGGTGGTAACATTTCCGTAGGCGATCGCCTAATTAATGATTTACCCCCGAAAGCTAGAGACATCGCTATGGTGTTTCAAAGTTACGCTCTCTACCCTCACATGACTGTATATGATAACATCGCTTTTGGTTTACGTCGTCAGTTTGGTGATCACGAAGGTGGGAAAACAAAATTTGGTCAATGGTGTAAAGATATCTTAGTAGGTTTGACAAAAAAATTACCCAAAAAATTACAGTATATTTCCGCAAAGGAAAGAATTGTCGCGGAACAAGTGGAAAAAGTTGCAGTTTTATTACAAATTGAATCTCTGTTAAATCGTTTACCTAAACAACTGTCTGGAGGACAAAGACAACGGGTAGCATTAGGTAGAGCGATCGCTCGTAATCCTCAAGTATTCTTAATGGATGAACCATTATCTAATTTGGATGCTAAACTTAGGGCGGAAACTCGTAGTCAAATTGTTAAGTTACAACATCAATTGGGAATAACGACAATTTATGTCACCCATGATCAAACTGAAGCAATGACTATGGGATCGCGCATTGCTATTATGTCAGAAGGTAAGATCCAACAAGTCGCACCTCCTTTAGAGCTTTATAACCGTCCTGCGAATCGCTTTGTGGCTGAATTTATTGGTTCTCCACCCATGAATTTTATCCCGGTGGAATTTCACGCACCTTTATTAATTAGTCATGCTAACTTCCGTTTTACTCTCCCAGATACTTGGGGAAGTGCTTTACAACCTTATGATGGTCAAACTTTAATATTAGGTATTCGTCCAGAACATTTAATTTTAAGTGTACCTGCTACAAAAAATTTACCAGTCAAGGTTGATTTAGTAGAAAATCTGGGAAATGATACTTTTTTATCTGTGAAAATTTCCGACTTTGATGTATATCATTCAGATGGACAGTCTTTACAAGTAAGAGTTCCACCAGATAAAATTATCAATCTAAATGAACAACTTTGGCTATCATTCGTAACTGATAAACTACATTTTTTTGATAGAGAAACACAGTTAGCAATATTTCCCAGATAGAGAGCGATAATACAGTCTATTTTAGGTTTATAAAGTACACCCCTACCACCATTAGGGGTGAATTATTTTTGTACCTGAATGGAAATACATTTTTAAATGGGAAATGTCCATTGTTTTCCATTATCAATAATATCTCTTGTTTAATTTGATGATTTTATGTATAAGAGGATGTTTCAAAAGTTTCCGGCGATTATAAATCGCAACTACATAAACAAAGTCCACCTGCGTGGACTAAGGTTAAGGTCAAATCAAGGACTCTGAACCCACGAAGGTGGGTTTCGTCTGTGTAGCCGCGACTTCTAGTCGCCCAGGTAAGTATGAATTTAGACTACATAAACAAAGTCCACCTGCGTGGACTAAGGTTAAGGTCAAATCAAGGACTCTGAACCCACGAAGGTGGGTTTCGTCTGTTTAGCCGCGACTTCTAGTCGCCCAGGTAAGTATGAATTTAGACTTTTCAAACACCCTCTAATGATGATCCTATTCCTATAATAGAAAAATTTCTGCTTATTTGAGAGAACAAGATGCTAAACGGTTGCGAATCCCTCTTACCTGTTCCCTCTTACCCAAAAATTGCTAGTATCTTGAATATATAGAAACCGTATTAAGACATATTCAAATATCCATCTTTATGTTTCTGGAGTTAAATTAACTTTTGCAATAATTCAGGAATTTGAGATGGACTATCGGCCAGAGGAATGTTTAGTGAATTAAAAGCTGCCAGTTTACTTTCCACCGTACCAAAATTAGCAGAACGTCCAATTACAGTGGCTAAAGTTCCTGTTTGTTGCCAATTTTGTGTGGGTGGTGCGTGTCTACCAGCAATATAAGCAACTACAGGTTTATCAATTGTTTCAGCAATATATTTTGCTGCTGCTTCTTCACTACCCCCACCAGGTTGGCCAATTAAAACAATGGCTGCTGTGGTGTCATCTTCATCAAGAATTTGTAACCATTGCAAAAATGAAGAACCAACGATAGTATCACTGCCAATACTAACACCAATTGACTGTCCTAAACCCACCTTTGTTAATTCCCAAGCTACTTCATAGGTGAGGGTACTACTGCGGCTGACAATTCCCACAGAACCGGGGATATAAAATTCACGTTCTTGAGTACCCAGGATAATTTTCCCAGGGACGATAATTCCCGGACTATTTGGACCGATAATTAAGGTTTCATCTGCTTCTGTTTTGCGAAGTAATTGCACCATATCCAGCGGTGGTACACCAGCAGTGATAATAATAATTTGGGGGATATTAGATGCTATTGCTTCTAATGCTGCATCTAAAACCTGATCAGGTTGAACACAAATAATTGTTGTATCAATCTGTCCAAATTTGGCAACAACCTCCTCAACTAAATCAAATACTGGTAGATTATATATTTGCTGTCCACCATGTCCTGGATGAACACCAGCTACTAAATTTGTACCATAAGCTTGCATTTGAGCAATATGATTTGCTGATATAAATTCACAAAATCCCTGGATTAAAACTTTACTTTCTGGTGTTAAGTTCATAATTTATAAGTTATTGGTCAGTTGTTAGTCAATAATTCCTTGATGATGACATCATTTAATTTTTACTTCCCTGTTCTTCTTTTTATTTTCAGGTGATTTAACCAAACGAACTGCGTGTTTAGCTGCTTCATCTAAATCTTCTGCCAAAATCAGTGATTGATTAGTGTTTTTTAACGTGGCTAGATATGGTTTAATGTCATTAAATTGAGAGCCAACTAAACGGAGAACTAAATGAGGTATATTAGCAATTGACATCTCAGATGTGGTTTCACTCTTGTTTAATTGCCAAAATTGACTTATAATTTCAGGAAGTTTGTCAACTTGAGGGATAGTTCCTAAGAAGTTAATTAGAATAACTTGAATGCTTTGATCTTCAGCTAAAGTTTCTAAACTACTTACGAAGCGATCGCTAAAAGTTGTGGATTTAGTATCACTGATAAATGAATGACGCAAATTGATACATTTACCAGGTTTACCACCTGCATAAACAACCGCATCCAATGTTGTAAATATAGAACCTTTACCGTTACCTAAGATCCCGATTTTACCTGGCATTTGTAAACTATTCCAACTACCTAAAAAGTCGTTATTTTCCCGGACATGATCACGACGACTGACCATTTTCGCTGCCATTTCGGCTATTTCAGGATGACGGTTAATAGCTCTTTCATTAACCCTAATTTTACCATTGAGAGCCATAACTTGACCCATGGAGTTCACACCCAAAGGATTAATTTCTACTAGGTCTAAATCCCTCTGCATAAATAATTGATATAATTTCTCAACAATCTTGCTCACAGACTGCATCAAAGTACCCCGCAAACCCATTTTCAAAGCCAGTCTACGAGCGTAAAATGGAGAAAACTCCTCTTCGACAACTACGTGGTGGAATTTTTCTCCCGCTGTTTCCCAGTCAATATTTGCTTCTATACAACCCAACAAAACGGGACGACACAGCGCCGTATCCAAAACTACAGCTAGATAAAACTCTTCTTGAGCATCATACTTTGATTCTGCCAATAGAACCTCTGGGAATTGTCCCCAAATTGGTAGATTAAATATATTTTGCGCCGCAGCTATGGCATCAATTGTTGTTTCTACGATTCTCACCCCACCAGCTTTTTCCCTGTCTCCCCCCTGTACCTGAGATTTTAGCACGATTGGGTAAGGAATTTTTAACCGTTTTAAATCTGTGGGATGATCTATTCTTTGGGACGGTAAGACGGGAATCCCAATTTTACCAAACCATTCTTTAACTTGATACTCTAATAAATCCATTTAGGCACACCTTATATTGATAATTCCAACCGATACTCCTGAAAATATCTAATCTTCTCAATCATCCTCAAGATTATGAAATTTGGTTTTGCCATTGTCTTGTTTACAATCTATATTGTATAAAAAAAAGTATAAAGCCTCACGGGAACTTCTTGGCAGTGTTTTTCGTCTTTCGTCAAATAATTCGTTAGCTGACTGTCCGAATTTTGAACCCTTGCTCGTGCATCTATACTATACATTTTCCCCATTGCTTTACCAATTCTTAATCTATTTAATCACTATATCTATACGTCAAAAGTGACGGTAATACCTCATGAACATCACAATTGAACAACAAGAACTACAAGTTCTCAGCAATATTTTGCAAACAAGATTAGCAGCAAAAGTCAGAAATATTCGGGATTTTCAGGTAAAATGCGCCATCAAGAATGATTTATTGATGATTCTGACTGAACACGATTCAGAGGTGACAGTGGACACTCAACAAGTTTTTGAGGTCTTGGCACAAACATTACAATCCCAGTTTAACTACAAAAATCAACATATTCAATTTTTCTTGAGAATTGTTGGAGATAAGCTTCCCTATGCTAAATATTTCCTAGATTCTCTCATGCCGACAGTAAAGAAAGACACTTCCTTGATCGAACCCATTCCTGATTCATTTGTCTCCAGTCCTCAAGCCCCCTTTTTAAACAATTCCTCACCTGATTCAATTTTACACAATCCATCTGGACATGAAGATCCATTTCACGAAATTGCCCAGGAGTCTGATTCTTTCGTTTACGTCCCAGGTCAACCAAAAAAAAGACATTTATTACGATCATTTCCCCCTGCGTCTATAATTGGTACTAGTGTATTTATTGTCTTCCTCTACCTGAGTGGTACTTTTGTTCTCCATCGTGGTTGTGTAATTTTGGAGTGTCAAGAATTGCAAACAGCCAAAAAATTCCAAGGTGAATATCAGCAAAAGATCAAAAGTACCAAAAGCGATTTAGAGTTATTAGCAATACAACAAAAACTAGATCAGATCCTGGCAGATTTACAAAAAATACCTCAATGGTCTCCTCGTTATCGAGAATCTCAGGAATTAGTTAAGAATTTTTCTCAAAAGTTGTTAAAAATTAACCAAATAGTACAGGCTTTACAAACAGCTAAATCTCTAGAAAAAACAACTATAAATCCCCCTCAAACATCGAGAGAATTACGTAATAGATACAATCTATCAAAACAGGCAATTGCCCGAATAAATACCATTAAACCTGAAAGTGAATTTTACCAATTAGTACAAGGGAATTTACCAAAGTATCAGAACAGTTTAAAGGTTATTAACCAGCAGTTAATTAAAGAAGAATCATGGCTAGAAAAAATTGCCAGTGCTAAAACTTTGGGCGAAGCAGCTATCAAAGATCAAGTTACTGCTAAATCTGTTACTGATTGGCAACAGGTAAAATTTAATTTACAGACTGCAATTAATACCTTAAAAACTATTCCTCAGGATAGTTTTAGTTTTCAGGACGCGAGTAAACTTTTAGCAGCCTATCAATCAAAAATAATTGTAGCGGATGATAATCTCAAAAGAGAAAAATTATTAGCAGTTTCCTCTCAACAAGTTGTCACGTTCATGAATCAAGTCAAGGCTGATCTTAATAAAACCTGTATTAGTGACATTAAGATTTGTACTTTTGCCGTCGCCAAGGATAAAATTGATATTCGCTTAACTGTGGAATATAAAAGCCTATTACAAGCTAATAATCCCACAATGCAGCTTCATTTTCAAAGTTTACAAAATGCCCTCAAAGTCATTAGTGAAAAATATCAACTTCCTGTATTTATTGATAATTACCAAGGACAGAAACAGTAGCAGCATTGTGACTTCTTAAATTCCCAAGTGACTTTGTAATGCTTGACGCATTTGAGTCACGGGAACTGTTTCCTGCTGTAACCAGATTTTTAAGGCTGCTGCACCTTGTTGTACGAGCATTTCTAAACCATCAATAGTTACTATCCCTTGTTTTTGGGCTAGGTGCAAGAATTTTGTTGGTTTAGGGATGTATATTAAATCATAGGCGATGGCTTCACTAGGTAAATACCCCATTTCTTGACTAGTCAGTGGTGATTGTTCAATATGAGGATACATTCCTATGGGGGTTGTATTTACTAACAGGTGAGCTTGGTGAAGTAAATTTGGTAACTCTGTCCATTCATGGACTTGGAATTTATCCGCAAAGGGTGAATTTTGCCAACTTTGCTCAAATACTTGTAATTTGTGTAAATTCCGCCCCACAACGTGAATTTCCGCCAAACCGAGTTGAATACAACCAGCAACAACAGCCCTTGCAGCACCACCATTCCCTAAAATTACTGCTTTTTTGTGACTCCAATCTTGATGATATGTTGTTTGTAAAGGGGTGATAAATCCTTCTGTATCAGTATTTGTACCGAACCATTGATTATTTTTAATAACAACTGTATTCACAGCACCAATAGCTTGGGCAATAGGGGAAATTTCGGATAATAAAGGTAATATTGCTTGCTTATGTGGAATTGTGATACTAAAGCCCATAACACCAATACTAGCAAAACCTGCGATCGCTGTTGCTAAATTTTCTGGTGCAATAGGAAAAGGTAAATATACATAATCTAATCCCATTTTAGTCAAAGCAACATTGTGCATTAATGGTGACAGAGAATGTTCTACGGGGTGTCCAATTACTCCCAAAATTTTAGTTTTTCCGGTAATCATTTGTATTAGTTGTTGATTGTACATTTAAAAGGTGGTTAGAAACCGCATTTCGCGGTATTCTGAAGTACAGATATTAATAATAAAACTCTTGTGGTGCGGGCATCTTGCCTGCACAAAGTGTACCTCACTTCTGAACTTGCTGTAAATAATTTAATTGACATAATTTAATTGACATAATTTACAATTGTTCACAGTAACTTAATATTTCTTGGCAATATGCAAACAAGTATCGCTCCTTTGACAAATCCGATTCCTGGTAAATACTGGCAATGGCGTGGACACAAAGTGTATTATGTACAAGCAGGAGAACCGCAAGTGCAACGTCCACCCTTACTATTAGTACATGGTTTTGGTGCGTCCACAGACCATTGGCGTAAGAATATCACAGAACTGAGTGCAGACTTCCAAATATTTGCCATTGACCTATTAGGATTTGGACGTTCAGCAAAACCTAAATTAGAGTATAGCGCAGATTTGTGGCAGAACCAACTCCATGATTTTATCAATGAAGTTATTGGTCAAAAAACAATTTTAGCGGGTAATTCTTTAGGGGGTTACGCTTGTTTATGTGTTGCTTCTCAACATTATGATAGTGTTGCTGGTGTAGTATTACTTAATAGCGCAGGTCCATTTTCCCAAGTAGAAAATAAAATTCAACCTGATCCAAATCCCCTGAAAAAACTTTTAGAAAACGCTGTTAAATGGTGTTTTAAAAAACGGTTAGTACAATCTTTATTATTTGAATATACGCGGCAGAAATGGGTAATTCGACAAACCTTAGAAAAAGTTTATCTTGACAAAAATGCAGTTACAGATCAATTAGTCGCAGAAATTCAACGTCCTGCTTATGATCCAGGGGCTTTGGATGTATTTATTTCTGTTTTTAGCACTCCTCAAGGGGAGAAAGTTGATGTTCTACTCAAACAATTAAATTGTCCTTTATTGCTATTATGGGGAGAAGCAGATCCTTGGATGAAAGCGAGAGAACGTTCTTTAAAATTCCATGAATATTATCCCGAATTAACAGAATATTTTCTCATAGCTGGTCATTGTCCCCATGATGAAATTCCTGAACAAGTGAATTTACATTTACGTAATTGGGTAATGAGTTTGAATTAATAAAATTAAGGGTTATATATCCACAAAAGTGGGTAAGCTATTGTGCATTTAACTTGTATAAGAGGATGTTTGAAAAGTTTCCGGCGATTATAGCAACTACACAAACAAAGTCCACCTGCGTGGACTAAGGTCAAATCAAGGACTCTGAACCCACGTATCCCTTACCAGACCGAAGGAATAGGTGGGTTTCGTCTGTGTAGCCGCGACTTCTAGTGGCCCAGGGAAGTATGAATTTAGACTTTTCAAACACCCTCTAAATTATCCTAAAAATAACTTATATGCAGGATTATCACTTTCATGCAAATAGCTATAACCAAGAGTATCTAAAAATGATTGCCATTCTGTCATTTCATGGGGAGGAACTTGCATTCCTACTAAAATGCGTCCATAATCTGCGCCATTATTACGATAATGAAATAAGCTAATATTCCAGTCAGGAGACATGGAAGTTACAAATTGCATTAAAGCACCGGGACGTTCAGGAAATTCAAAGCGATAAAGTAGTTCATTTTCTGCTAGGGGAGAATGTCCTCCTACCATGTGACGTAAATGTAGTTTTGTTAATTCATCATCTGTTAAATCAATGGTTTTTAAATCGTGAGATTCAAAATTTTCCACCATTTTGGCTGCGTCTGCACGATTTTCTATTTGCACACCCACAAAAATATGCGCTTCTTTTTCGTTAGCAATACGATAATTAAATTCAGTTAAATTCCGTTTACCAATACATTCACAAAACTTTCTTAAACTGCCTCTTTCTTCGGGAATTTTCACTGCAAAAATGGCTTCTCGACGTTCTCCAAATTCTGCCCGTTCAGCCACAAAACGTAACCGATCAAAATTCATATTAGCGCCACAAGCAACAGCGACCAGAGTTTGATTGGCAATATTTTCTCTTTCTGTATAAACTTTTGCTGCGGCGATCGCTAATGCCCCCGCAGGTTCTAAAATAGAACGAGTATCCTCAAAAACATCTTTAATGGCCGCACAGGTGGCATCTGTATCCACTAAAATAATTTTATCTACGTATTGTTGACATAAACGGAAGGTTTCTTCTCCTACTTCCCGCACCGCTACCCCGTCAGCAAATAAACCGACCTGAGACAACCGCACTCTTTCACCAGCTTGCAGTGATTGATACATAGCGTTAGCGTCCACAGGTTCAACACCGATAATTTTAATATCGGGACGCAAGCGTTTCACATAAGCAGCAATACCGGAAATCAAACCACCACCACCAATGGCCACAAAAATAGCGTGAATAGGTTGTTGATATTGTCGGAGTATTTCCATACCAATTGTTCCCTGGCCAGCAATGACATCAGGATCATCAAAAGGATGTATAAAAGTTAATCCCTTTTCCGCTTCTAATTGGCGAGCGTAAGCGTAAGCATCGTCATAATTATTACCATATAGTATTACTTCTCCTCCCCTAGCTTTAACTGCATTAATTTTTACTTGGGGTGTAATCACTGGCATGACAATAATTGCCTTTGTTCCCAAGCGACTAGCAGCTAAAGCGACACCTTGGGCGTGATTTCCCGCAGAAGCCGCTATAACACCCTGCTGGAGTAAATCTGGTGTCAGATTGACCATTTTATTATAAGCGCCCCGTAATTTGAAGGAGAAGACTGACTGCATATCTTCCCGTTTCAGTAGGAGTTTGTTATGAATACGCCGAGAGAGATTCGGTGCATATTCGAGGGGTGTTTCCTGAGCTACATCATAGACACGGGCAGTAAGGATTTGTACTAAATAGTCGCAATACATATCAAGGGGTGCATTTCGGGTTGGTTGTTAATTGTACCGCTTATTGGGTCTTTTGGTGGCAGGTTTTGAGAAAAAGATTTCGCTTCTACATCCCGTGGTGCGGGCATCTTGCCTGCCATAATCATAAAAATCCCGTGGTGCGGGCATCTTGCCGGCTATAATCATAAAAATCCCGTGGTGCGGGCATCTTGCCGGCTATAATCATAAAAATCCCGTGGTGCGGGCATCTTGCCGGCTATAATCATAAAAATCCCGTGGTACGGGCATCTTGCCGGCTATAATCATAAAAATCCCGTGGTACGGGCATCTTGCCCGCTAAAAGTGTCCCTGACCCTTATAGTAATCCGCTGTCAAATATATCCATAGTGATTGTGTTTAATAATACCCTGGGGCAATCACAGATTGATATTGACAATCAATGATCGCTTTTCCCATATATCTAAGTAAAAACTCTTATACTATACTGTCATTTAATGACATCCCACACTAATATTAGGTAAAGTAGATTTTGGATTAGTTGTTAATTTTACTCCTTGTTGTCCAGATGGTGCATTTAATTTGATGGAGTTTTGAGTTTTGAGGACGAAATTTTGGCTTCTGAGAATGAGGTTACGAGTCCTCAACAGGGAGTTTTGAGTTGTGAGTACAGGGTTAGCAGTTCTGACTACAAGATTTTGAATTTTGAGGACGGAGTTTTGATTTCTAAGTACGTAGTTGTGAGTTTTGAGCATAAAGTAAAGTTTTGACTTCTGGACCTGTTAAGAACATGATCATATCAATCTTTTGTTCCCTATTTTCATAAAGGCGAAAATTTTGAAATTTTAAATTTTCATGCCCTTCTACTCCAATATAGAATAGTAAATAGACTTGATATAAGTAGGTGATCGAAAAAAAACCGACATAAGTAACGAAAAGTAAAGTTGCCCAAATCCTCTTCCCTGTTCCCTGTTAAGAGTTCCCTTGTCATAACGACAATTTTTAACCCCAACCTACTTACATTACTAATTAAGCGTAATTCCCAATGACCACTAAACGACATTACCACATTGTTACCTTCGGTTGTCAAATGAATAAGGCCGACTCTGAGCGGATGGCTGGTATTTTAGAAGACATGGATTTTGAATGGTCAGAAGACCCAAATCAAGCAGATGTAATCCTTTACAACACTTGCACTATTCGGGATAATGCGGAACAAAAAGTATATTCCTATTTGGGTAGACAGGCTAAACGCAAGCATGATCAACCTGATTTAACCTTGATTGTTGCTGGTTGTGTCGCTCAACAGGAAGGAGAAGCTTTATTGCGACGAGTACCCGAATTAGATTTAGTTATGGGACCGCAACACGCTAACCGTCTCAAAGATTTGCTAGAATCCGTTTTTGAAGGTAATCAAATTGTCGCTACGGAAGAAGTTCACATTTTTGAAGATATCACCCAACCCCGTCGGGATAGTCAGGTAACAGCTTGGGTAAATATTATTTATGGCTGTAACGAACGTTGCACTTATTGCGTAGTTCCCAACGTGCGCGGTGTGGAACAGTCCCGCACACCAGAGGCAATTAAGTATGAAATCGAACAGTTAGGAAAACAATGTTACAAAGAAATTACGCTCCTGGGTCAAAATATTGACGCTTATGGTCGAGATTTACCCGGTTCTACTCCCCAAGGTCGTCATTTGTACACATTGACAGATTTACTTTATTATGTACATGATGTGCCAGGAATAGAAAGAATAAGATTCGCTACTAGTCATCCTCGTTATTTTACGGAAAGATTAATTAAAGCTTGTGCTGAATTACCGAAAGTGTGTGAACATTTCCATATTCCCTTTCAATCTGGAGATAATGAGCTTTTAAAAGCCATGTCACGGGGTTATACTCATGAAAAATATCGCCGAATTATTGATACTATTAGAGAGTATATGCCGGATGCGTCAATAAGTGCTGATGCGATCGTGGGTTTTCCGGGTGAAACGGAAGCACAATTTGAAAATACTTTGAAATTGGTAGAAGATATCGGTTTTGATTTATTGAATACCGCTGCTTATTCACCCCGTCCCGGTACACCTGCTGCTTTGTGGGATAATCAAATCAGTGAAGAGGTAAAAAGCGACAGATTACAAAGATTAAATCATTTAGTTAATATTAAAGCAGCCGAGCGATCGCAACGTTACTTTGGACGCATTGAAGAAGTATTAGTAGAAGCTGAAAACAGTAAAGACAAAACTCAGGTCATGGGAAGAACAGCAGGAAATCGTCTCACATTCTTTACTGGTGATATTAATGATCTCAAAGGGAAAATAGTCAAAGTCAAAATTACCGAAGTTCGTCCCTTTAGTTTAACAGGAGAAGCGATAGAAGTCCGTCAAGCCGCAACAGTTTCATAAAAATAGTCAATAGGAATATAAAAGTATGATTGAAGAGGGTGTTTGAAAAGTGATAATTTATATATCAATATTTTAAACCCCTCCCTAATCATATATAGTGATCCGATTTGATTCATGAATTTTTCGTAGAGGCAGGGAACTTTTAACTGGGAACTCTTAACTAGGAACAGGAAAGAAGGCTGTGTCAGTATGTACGGAGTTCTGTTCAAAAATCAAATATTAGTCCTATATAATCTCATATAACCTCTGGAATCAAAGATAAAAATTGCGTAAGTTATGAAATAGTTAATTACCATAATAACCATGAAAAAAGCACTTAAAAAAGCCTTAACTTTATTGTCAGTTTACTATGCTTATATGCTGGAATATCGCTCAGAATTAATCTTATGGGTTTTATCAGGTTCTCTACCAATAATTATGATGGGTATTTGGGTACAAGCAGCCGAAAGTGGTAAATTTGATTTTCAACCTGTAGATTTTGCTCGGTATTTCTTTGCTGTTTTCTTGGCTAGACAAATTAGTATGGTTTGGGTAATTTATGACTTTGAAAAAGAAATATTAGAAGGTAAACTTTCTTTAAAATTATTACAACCTTTAGATCCAATTTGGCATCATCTTGGTACTCATTTAGGTGAAAAAGTCGCTCGAATGCCTTTTGTATTACTTTTATCCACATTCTTTTTTGTTCTCTATCCCCAGGCTTTTTGGTTTCCTAGTATAGGTAATTTATGCCTATTTATCTTAGCAGCAATTATGGCTTTTGCTTTAAGATTTATCATTCAATATACTTTTGCTATGTTTGCATTTTGGACAGAGAGAGCAGCAGCTTTAGAAAATTTATGGTTGTTGTTTTTTCTATTTTTATCGGGTTTAATAGCGCCTTTAAATGTCTTTCCCGAAAATATCAGAAACATAGTTATGTTAACACCTTTTCCTTACATAATTGATTTTCCAGCCAGTATTTTAGTGGGACTACCTGTAAATTTAACTAGGGGATTTTTGTCAATTATTGGTTGGTTTCTTGTATTTTTAGGTGCTAATCGTTTTTTATGGTATAAGGGTTTAAAACGCTATTCTGGTATGGGAGCTTAATACCCTCTTGGTTTATCAAGGTTTGAGGTTTATCAGTAAGTAATAATTTTACTACTATAAATAGTAGCTTTGTTTCATTTATTTATCATACAGCACTTACCGATGTTATGAGGTACAAAGTCACCCCACCCCCAACCCCAGGGCGTTTTCATTCTCGGGGGTAAAAAAGAAAAGAAAAGTGATCTTTTGTTGATAAAATTACAAAAAGATCACTATTTTTTGTGTTTTAAAATATGTTAAATAGTTTAATCGAAAAACTCAAAGAAGTCAAGGACTTTCGTAAAAATCAAGGAAGAAGGCATGAGTTATGGGTAGTCCTTACCATTATTATTTTAGCCTTATTAACAGGAAATGTTAGTTATAAGCAAATTACATCTTTTTGCAAAGCTGAAGAAGAAAAGCTGATTAAAATG